>JAQUNC010000092.1 GCA_028717805.1 Atribacterota bacterium | reverse complement strand
CTAGAATTGGCAACTTTATCCAATACAACCCCGGATACCCAGAAAAAAGTATTAAGTTATCTCAAAGGATTAAACAGTTGTTCGGTGAGACAGCTTTCCAGATTAACTGGATTAACGGTGAATCAGATTATCAGAGCATGACACAGAGAACCGTCCCCTGTTTGACATAAGACAGTTATCTAGATTAACAGGGTTAACTCTGTACGAGGTTAGAAGAGTCTAACACAGAGAACCGTCCCCTGTTTGACATAAGCGGCTTGTCTGAAGGCCGGCTGCCCTCGTAAGACTTATTTGATTTTTCCACCTTTAGAGCTTCTATATCCTCAAGAAACAAAAAATACTTAAAATTACTCCAAGTAGCGGGAATCTATGGAGTTTTCTTCTAATTCATTCTCATAAAATACAATTGTTATCGGACCTGCCACACCAGGAGCTACCTGATATTTTTGGAAATAAACGGTCAATGAATTGTAATTAAAATTGAAGTCTCCATAGTTTTCTTGGGTTGGCTCTGTCCCACTCTCAATCACTTTTTCTAAAAAGCTGTCCAGTTCAATACCTTCATTTTCAAGCTGCAAGGATACTTTCTGTTTTGACAAATCAGCTAATTTTTCAAAGTTTTGCCGGGAAGAATTTAAAAAATCAAACAAGGTTATTTCTCTTTCCTCTTTTAAATCATAATTAAAAGCATGAACCTCAGTAGCTCCGTGGGCTCCTCCAACAAAATAATGCAAATGAACAACAAAACTTATATAGTTATTGTTAAGCTGTGCTGGCTCCCAAAAGCCAATAACATCAAATTTATATTCGGGATGTTCAGGAAGCGGATTCTCTGACAAGGCGGTTTCTCTTCTTGCTTCATAGTTGTACCTGGCATCTTTTTTAAAACTCTCTATTTTCCCTTCAATTAAGTTGGAAATTTTCTCGTTAAAAACATCTCCTGCATCAGCAAACCGGGGATACTCAACTTGTATATTATAGAAATCATCCTTCTGATGAATAGAGTTTACGGACATCTTTAAGGAATTCTCTTCAGAGAAAGACTCTTGTAAAGAAAAACCAATCAGAGCCAAGCTAACAACCATTAAAATTAAATAGATTTTTTTCATGAGCATTTAATTTTACCTAAAACCCTTTATTTATTTACATTATAACAAAAAATTCAAGCATGATATTATATTTGCAGATATTATAAATTTTATACGAAACTTTGTCTGCAATAAGAAAAAAACAATTGGGTCTATAATTGAAAAACAACATTCAGGTATAGAATAATTTGTTTAATCAGGGATAGTCAAAAAATTATCTTTATGCCAAAATAAGAATATATGGCCAGAGGAGTATTTGTGACTTGTGCGGTTTGACAATACAAAAATTACACGAAAAGTAAAGGGATTGATAGAATGATACAAAATTTGTTAATCAGGGATGAAAAAGAAAGTGATTTTCAGGAAATTTCCGATGTAACTTTTACTGCTTTCGAAAAAATGGAAATCAGCAATCATACTGAACAGTTTATTATTGAGGCACTTAGGTTAGCCAAAGCCTTATCCATATCATTGGTAGCAGAGCTGAATGGCCGTGTGGTAGGGCACATTGCTTTTTCTCCAGTTATAATGACAGACTGCACAAAAGACTGGTACGGATTAGGGCCGGTTTCAGTACATCCAGACTTTCAGCGCAAGGGAATTGGCAAGGCTCTGATAAATGAGGGTTTGTCACGTTTGAAATCTCTTAGGGCAAAAGGTTGTTGTCTGGTCGGACATCCAAAGTATTACGGGCAATTTGGGTTTAAGAATGTTAAAGAACTATCCTACGATGGTGTTCCCCAGGAAGTCTTCTTTGTTCTATCATTTGATGGAAATATCCCCCAGGGACAGGTTATATTTCACGAAGCATTTAAGGCAGATGGTCAACAATAGAAGCAATTAATGTAATTAATAGGGTCAGCCTGTTGAGAACTGACCCTCTTTATTTCTTCGTAAAGTTAGGATTTTTATGGAAAAAAAATTATCTGAGATGAATTTAGAAGAACTTTGGGAATTGTTTCCCATTATCTTATGTGAACATAATCCCGAGTATAAAGAATGGTATTCAGAAGAAAAAGATAAAATTGAAAAAATTGTTGGTGTAAGTAAAATTGATAGAATTAATCATATTGGCAGTACTGCAGTTGAAGGATTGATCGCAAAGCCAATATGATACAGGGGACGGTTCTCTGTTTGACAGCTTTCTTGTTATGATTTAAGATATTATTATGTAATCTTGATTAAAAGGAAGTTGCTTATGCCCAGAACAGCCCGCATTAAAAGCAGTACTGGAATTTACCACATTATAACAAGAGGCATCAACCAGCAAAACATCTTTTCTGCTGATGATGATTATGAAAGACTCCTCAATACTCTCGGAAGAGAGATGGGGGTCAGGTCTTGAAATATAAGATTTATAGTGCTAAATATTTTTTATAGCTAGACCACTACCTATTCAATTTCCCGGGATACTCAACCAAAACAGTAATTCCAAAGAAAGATCTCTATGTTTTAA
>JAQUNC010000091.1 GCA_028717805.1 Atribacterota bacterium | reverse complement strand
GCTCTTCCGATCTGAGAAATAAAAATAATGGTTTTCAGTTATTAGTTTTCGGTTTTCGGTGAAATAAATACTGTGGGTGTAAATGGATGAGATTGCTTAATTAGTCGTTGGTATTTAGTTTAAATACATAAAAATTTCTGGATAGAAGCGGATGAGATTGCCACGCAGGCTAAAGCCTGCTCGCAAGGACAGAATAGTATAAAGTATACTGTATAACGTATATCGTAAAAAAATAAAAATTATAATTCAAGTAATGAAAAGTAGCATAAAATAGCTAAAATCTTTATTTTTTATTGATATTCTTACTTTATTTACTCCCCCTCACCCTAGCCCTCTCCCTCCAAGGGGAGAGGGAATTTTTGCCAGTACTAATTCTTTCAATGAATCCGATAGTATCACAAACCTGAAAATTTTTGTAATAATCGGATTTGAACCTTATCTGTTTGAAAAAGAATAGATTCTACGGGGTAACTCCTACTTTTTTTACCTACTCATTGTTCCTTTCACTTTTTTCTTTGTACATTTGTTTATCAGCAATGGCTATAAGTGCATCTAAGGTTTTTGGTTTCTCAGGTGTATATTCAGAAAATCCCATACTCAAATTAACCTGGTATTCTTTTCTGCTCTCCTTGTTGTATTGGGTTAGCTTTTTTTCAAACCGTCTTTTAATCTTAGGAACATCTTCTAACGAGTTATGAGGAAAAGCCAACAAAAATTCATCTCCTCCAATACGGCATAAAATATCTGTCTCTCGAATGGTAGTTTTAAAGATTTCTGCAATTTCCTTGAGTACCTTATCTCCCTCCTGATGACCATATTTATCATTGATAGCTTTAAAATTATTAATATCCATAAAAGACAACAGAAGTGGTGAACTGTTACGTTTACTTAGTTTGAGCTGACGCAGAATCAGCTCCATACCATACCTGCGGTTTAAGGTTCTAGTTAAAGTATCAATACGTGATAGTCTTTTTAGCTGCTTTTCCATCTTTATTCTGTCTGAAATATCATAAAATACTGCAATAGTACCCTTGACATCATTATTCACTATTACCGGGGACCCGCTTATAAAGACCGGCACCAGGGTACCATCTTTTTTCTTTCTGACTGTTTCGAATGCTATATAGCCATTAAGTATGGCTTTTTGGGTATATTTTTTTGCTTCTTCTATTCTTGCAGGAGGTTGAATCAAGCCTGAATCAATACTCTTACCCCTGAATTCTTCTAAAGTATAACCAAAAAGCTCAGTAAATTTGGGATTAATGTTAAGCACAATTCCATCTTTATCGGTATAGACAGTGGCCTCCGGATTACTCTGGAAAAGGCTGGAAAATTCTTCCTGGCTTTGTCGTAGGGCTTCCTCTGCCTTTTTTCTCTGGGTGATATCCCGGGCAATACTCAGAATTGCCTGTTTCCCCTGATAATTGACAAGGCTGGAGACAATCTCTACCGGAATAATTTTCCCTGTCTTTGTTCTATGTTTTGTCTCAAAAGTTTGTATTTTATCACTGGGCATTTCTCTTATAAGATTTCTTATACTTTCTTTAGATAAATTGGGGTCAATGTCTTCCGGCCCCACAGAAAGCAATTCTTTTCTGGAATAACCCAATTTATTTACTGCAGCTTTATTTACATCTATAAACTTAAAGTTAAAATCAATAATCCAGGCAGTATCATTCATCCCATCAATGATTTCTTTATAGTTTTCTCTGCTTTTTAACAATATTTCTTCCAGTTGCTTTTGTTTTGTGATGTCATTTATTATTATTAATGCTCCTGAATAATTACCAGCTGCATTAAAAATCGGCTTCTTTCTGCCAAAATATGTCTTTTCATCTTTTTTAAATTCTCTTTCGCTATAATCAGTTGATTTAAGTTCGTGAATATTATTATGAAAGTCGTCAACCCCAAAAAGTGTTTTTGCAGAAGAATTTATTTTAACAATTTCATTGTTTGCATCTAAGACAAGAATAGCATCGGGAATATTGTCAAACACTTTGCCCAAATCTAAAGTTGAGGGGTCAATATGCAAAACTTCATATTCATTCCTTCGTTTCCAGATATATATCAAAAGGAAAAGAATAATTATTGATAATGCTATTATCAGCATACCGGGAAAATTTAATATCATGGATGCAAAATACTCCTCCTTTGAATAAATTTATATGAAACTTCAGGTATTCCCTTTTCTCTCTGAATAATTTTACACAAACATTTACTTAAATTCTGATTAGTGTGACGTTTATATTTTAGCAAAATCAGGAACATAGTACCAGTTTATAATATAAATTTTCAGTTACATAAATACTGAATAAATGAATGAGATTGCCACGCAGGCTAAAGCCTGCTCACAAGGACAAAATAGTATAAAGTATACCGTATAACGTATATCGCAAAAGAAATAAAAACTATAATTCAAGTAATTAAAGTACTATAAAATAACTAAAAACTTAGTGATATAGGGGACGGTTCTCTGTATCAGGATCTGACAATCTGATTCACCGTTAATCCGGTTAATCTGGAAAGCTGTCTCAGCGAACAACTGTTTAATCCTTTGAGATAACTTAATACTTTTTTCTGGGTATCCGGGG
>JAQUNC010000090.1 GCA_028717805.1 Atribacterota bacterium | reverse complement strand
AAATCATTTAGTTCTGTCTCCGTTTTTATTTGACTTAGCCTTTGATAATAACTTATTCTTAATTCAGGATTGGAAATATAATACTCTGGAATATAACTATCCAGCTTTGCTTCAATTTCTGGTTCTGATTCCCGTTCTAAAGCACTCACATTCTCAACCTGGCGAAGCTGATTAATACTCTCTTCTAGTAACTGGCAGTAATAATTGAAACCAACTTCACTGACAAAACCATGCTGTTCTTTGCCCAGTAAATTACCAGCTCCTCTTATCTCTAAATCGCGCATTGCTAGTCGGAAACCTGAACCTAAATCACTAAATTCCTTAATAGCCTCTAACCGTTTTCTGGCATTATCGCTCAGTATCTTTTGGGAGGGATAAAGCAAATAGGCATAAGCCCTTCGATTACTACGACCAACTCTTCCTCTAAGTTGATATAGCTGGGATAAACCAAACTGATGAGCATCATCAATAATGATAGTATTAACATTAGGTATATCCAGACCTATTTCAATAATTGTGGTACAGATTAAAACATCATAATTTCGATTTAGAAAATCTATCATTATATTTTCCAGTTCTTCTTCAGGCATTTGACCATGAGCAATAACTACTCTTGCCTCCGGGATGAGAAGATTTAACTTTTCAGCAATATAATCAATATCTTGAACCCGATTATAAACATAATATACCTGACCGCCTCTTTCTAGTTCTCGTCTAATTGCATCTCTGATAGTTTCATCTGTCTTGGATTTGAAAAAAGTAATTATTGGTAAACGCAACTCTGGTGGGGTATTTATAATACTCATCTCTCTAATTCCAGTTAATGATAAATACAGCGTTCTCGGAATTGGGGTAGCTGTTAAAGTAAGAGAGTCAACCTGTTCTCTTAATTTTTTTATCCGTTCTTTATGAATTACCCCAAAACGTTGTTCTTCATCAACTACCAATAAACCAAGATCCCTGAAGACTACATCTGGCTGAACAAGACGATGGGTTCCAATAATAATATCAATATTACCTTTTTTTAAATCAACAACGATTTCTTGCTGTTCCTTTTTAGATTTAAATCTGGAAAGCATTTCAATTCTAACCGGGAAGGCCTTCATCCTTTCGGTAAAATTTTCCCAGTGTTGCTGTGCTAGAATAGTAGTAGGCGCCAATACTGCCACCTGTTTACTATCCATAACCGCTTTAAAAGCAGCCCTGATAGCTATTTCGGTTTTACCATAACCCACATCTCCACATATCAGACGTTCCATAGGTTGAGCTGACTCCATATCCTTTTTGACATCCTGAAAGGCTTTTTCCTGGTCAGGTGTCTCCTCAAAGGGAAAAGCCATCTCTAATTCCTGTTGCCATACGGTATCGGAAGAAAAAGAGAAACCTTGAATACTCCTTCTCTTTCGGTATAACTCAAATAATTCCAGGGCTGCTTTTTGAATAGACTCTCTCACTCTTCTTTTCGTTATTCTCCAGGCACTATCTCCCAGGCGATTAAGCTTGGGCGGATTTCCTCCCACCCCAATATATTTATGAACCATAGACAATTGTTCAATTGGGACATAAAGTTCATCATCAGCAGCATATTTAATTAAAAGGTAATCCCGTCTGATACCATCAGTACTGCGTGATTTAATTCCAGCATATTGTCCAATGCCATGGTTTATATGAACTACAAAATCTCCGGTTTTTAATTCATCTAATTGATAAAAAGCTTGGCCTTGAAATTTTCGTGGTTTATAACCTTTGTCTCTCTGCTTTCCAAAGATCTCTTGTTCAGTAATAACGGAAAGATTAAGAGCAGGGATGGAAAAACCATAATTAACCTGTCCATAACTCAAACATACCTTTCCAGGATATAATTCTACTTCAGGCAAAGCTATTATTTGATAATCCCTAAATCCCCGGTCTTCAAATATTTCTACCAGCCGTAAAGCTCGGCCTTTATTGCTGGTTAAAACCAGAATATTTTGCTTTTCCTCCTGACTTTCCTTTATATCTTTAAAAAAGAATTCCAGATTGCCAAAATAATTCTCAGCAGGTTTTGTTTCTATTGGGAAAAACGGGTAATCCTTAAATATATTTTGACCTGGAGTAGAATCCTTTTGCTCTAACCAAGATTCTATAGTTAACAATCTCTGTTTTTGATAAAGCAATTCATTGACCTGATTCCAGGTTAAGTAGTAATACTCCGGAGGTAATAAATCTTTACTATCATCCTTTTTAGCCAGAAAAGATTTCTGGCTTTCCTTTTCAAATTCCTGAACATTTTTTTCAAAATCCGAAAATTGATGAATAAAAATATCGGTTTGATGAGGTAAATAATCAAAAAAGGAATTTGTTTCTTTCTCTTTTTCATCTAATTCTGGACTTAGTTCTCTTTGGGGAAGTAGTAGAATTTCTTCAATCTTCTTAATAGATCGTTGTGATCCCGGATCAAAAAAACGAAGGGAGGCAATTCTATCTCCGTCTAACTCTATTCTTAACGGATTTTCCTCAGAAGGGGGGAATACATCAATAATTCCACCGCGCTGACTGAATTGCCCTTGCGTTTCAATCATACCTGAGGAGTGATAGCCCTGTTCTATAAGAAATTTTAGAAAGTATTCCACTTTTAGTTGACCTTCTCGCTGTAACTTAAGGTGCTGCTGGTAAAACTTGTTACAAGACATTATTTTAGGAAGAATAGCCCGATAAGTACTGATAATAATTAAGGGAAAGGGATAATTATC
>JAQUNC010000089.1 GCA_028717805.1 Atribacterota bacterium | reverse complement strand
TTTAAAATCTTGAAAAACAATGCCAATTTCCCTTCTTAAGTAAGGTACTAAGGATGGTTTCAATCTGGATAGATTAACACCATCTACTATAACCTGTCCTTTAGTGGGAAGTACCCCCCGATAGATTAATTTCAAAAATGTCGTTTTTCCAGCACCGGTAGGTCCTACTAAAAAAACAAACTCCCCTTTCTTAATATGAATATTAATATCCCACAAGGCATGAATCTTATTAGGAAATGTTTTAAAAACATGAAACATCCTTATCAAATTTTTTCTATTCCTTTCTAGATTGAAAAGTTTTCCCTTCAATAAAATTTTTTAATCTATCATTACCAAGATTGGCTCTATCCTGGTATTGTTTTGTCGCAGAATTTAAAATAGTTTTAATCTTGACCTGATTATCTTTTATATATTTTAACTTATTATCAATATTTTTTATAGTTAATTGATTTATGTTTAATAATAATTCCGACAATCCTAAAGAATTAACATAATTTCTTACTTTAGGATCATAATTCAGGGCAATAAATGGGCAATTACTTATTGTGGCAAATATAATAGCATGAAACCTCATTCCAATGATTAAAGATAACTTGTGGAAAAGAGATAACATTTGAGCAGGACTAACTTCCTGATCAAGACAATCAACAGAAGAATGATTCATTTGTTTGATTATATCATTAATTAAAGTCACATCCTCATTAATTTGAAATGGCAGAAAGATTAATTTCGCTTGCTGCTTTTCAATTAGATAATCTGCTATTTTAGCCAGCTGTAAAATACTTTGCTCATAATCTTGCTCAAGTTCTTTACAATTTCTAATCACTACTCCAATAGTCTTTTCCCTATTTAACCTTTCCGGCAGAGAATATAAATGGTATTTTTTTATAATATTATCAGGCAATTTCTCTTTCTTTAATAAAAAAGTGGGATCAGTATATACCGAAACTAATTCTTTGTTGATTCCAATTTCTCCTAGGATTGCCTGAGACTGCTCGTCTCTCACCATAATTAGATTTACCTTATTCAAAATTAGACTGATTATTTTCCTATTAATCTGCCTTCTTACCGGACCTATACCCTGACCATAAATAACACTGGATACTTTAAACAATCGGGCAAGCATAATTAAACTCAGATAATAAATTACACTTAAACCTTTTCCACTAACATCCTGTAATAATCCCCCTCCACCACTAATAAAAAGGTCTGTTTTTCTCAATTGAGATAATATCAAAAATAAGTTTAGACGATATATGGAGTTCACTCTATATATTTCTTTGGTCTTATTTGGATATTGAGAAAGAACAAAAATATTTTCTCTGGGTATATCTCTCAATAATTCCTGGATCATAGTCATCAGGATAGCATCATCACCACAATTATCAAATCCAAAATAGCCAGAAATCATAATTAACTTTGCCTTATTGATTTCTTCTTTCATCAAACCTTTCCCTGATTATCTTTATTGAGAAATAGAATATGGTAGCCAAAACAATTCCCAGTAACAACCCTAACCAATAGCCATGGAAGGTTCTTAACAAGGAAAAAGAAATAGGAGTATGAACATGGCAAAAGGTATTGAGTATAGTTACTGGAGCAACTGTTCCCATAATTATAATTATATATTTTAAATATTTAATTCCCAGAAGATTCAGAGCAATAGCCAGAGCAAGCAAGGGATAGCCGATTAAAAATTCTTTACTCCTTGGTCTTGCTACCAGAAGTTGCTCTAAAAATAACCTCATCTTTTCTTCTAGCTCTGGTACTGGTAAAAAGGAGAAATTACCAGAACGGGAAATATAGATTACTAAAAAGACTAAAAATAAAAATACCAAAAATGCATGTTCAAATAGTATTGGTCTTTTTAGTTCCTCGCTCAGAGTGTTTTTTTCTGAATTATCTTTCCACCATAAATAAAATGTTACCAACAATAAAGGGATAATATAGGATATTTTTATCCCACTAAAAAGCTTTATTGCCAGAATAAATCGGTAGTCGGTTAATAAAGCTCCAACAAACAATCCGCCAATTACAGAAAAGGCCATTATACCAGAAATACCAAAAAATATCCTCTTTGTCATTTCAATATATGAATTAACTCCATAACAGGGAGAGGAATCCTTATCTCCCTCTACTGAATGAGGAACGAGTAAATATTTTTTATTCTTGATTATAGCCAGTACTGGAAATATTAAAGCACCAGCCAGAGCAAGTATTTTCATTAGCAGTATTTTACCGGCAAAAATGTTAATAAAGAAGAGGGAAAAAAGACCTACAACAAGGAGTAATATTTTAAATCTATCCAGTATGCTAAAAAAGTTACCCAATAAAAGTATCCCCGCTGCAACAATGCCCATGCCAATGATATAAATATATATTAATGGAATTTCATAATTGGGAAATAGACTTGCTTTGCCAACAGAAAAACCGTTTCGAGACAACTCCTTTCTAATACTATCAAGATATTTAAGATTTGCCTCTGCAAAATTTTCAGTTCTAATGTTTAAAAATGGATTCAGATAAAAAAGCCTGATATTTCTTTCTTGAGCTGCTCTGATCCAGCGCTCTATAGCCTTGTTCTGGGTAATTTTCTCCATTTCTTCTTTGGTAATACTATGAACTCTTACTGTCTGTGCACTCACAGCGAGTGCTATATCATCAATACCTTTTTGAGAAGTAAATTCTATTACTCCAAAGGGGTAATTATTTTCTTGTAAGAATTTTGCTGTGAGCTTAAGATGCTCAGGAGATGGATAACCTAAAACCTCCTCCTCGTCGAATATTATCAGAGAAGCATTGGTAACATTTTTCATTCCTGATAGCTTTAGTTGTACTACTTCTGTTTTTATCCTTGGTGAATTTTTTGGTCTTAAAATAACGTTATAATC
>JAQUNC010000088.1 GCA_028717805.1 Atribacterota bacterium | reverse complement strand
TTATCCAGCGGAGACTGCTGACACTTTAACCGTAAGAGCTGATGGTCATAGTATTCCAGCGTTGTTAGAGGCAATTTTATTTTTTCTACCTCTGGATCAATATGAAGCTTATAATGTATTTTATATGGATACTGATAAGGGAGCCAAGCCCCAGATATGGCAGTGTTACGAAAATATTTTTAAGGCATCAAAAGAAAATTATAGTATTAAAACTCTGGAAAGATTTCAATTTTATCAAAGAGCTGCTCAAGCTTATGCTATTGTGGCAACCGGAGAAAGGTCACTATATGCCAATATTATTTTAAAGAAGGGTGTTATTTCTTAATGGATGTAGTTACAGAGCATTTTTATTTTGATGTGTAATTGTTACTAAACTAACAGAACACCTTCTTACTGGTTAGTATAGTTAAAAACATGTTTTTATACTACAATTATTAGATAGAGAGGAGCCAAAAAATGAGTTTTAAAAACAGGCTAATTGGTGCACTTCCTAGAGTAGGGATAAGGCCAATTATAGATGGAAGAAGAAGGGGGGTACGGGAGTCTTTAGAAGAGCAGACTATGAAAATGGCCGAAAGAGCGGCTAACTTAATAAGTTCACATTTACGTCATCCTAATGGTTTACCAGTAGAATGTATTATTGCTGATACAACTATTGGTGGAGTGGCAGAAGCAGCAAAATGTGCGGACAAATTTGCTCATTCCAATGTAGGGGTATCTCTTAGTGTTACTCCTTGCTGGTGTTATGGGATGGAAACCATTGATATGGATTCCTATTTACCGAAGGCTATTTGGGGATTTAATGGAACTGAAAGACCTGGTGCTGTCTATTTAGCTGCAGCATTAGCTGGTCATGATCAGTTGGGATTGCCAGCTTTTGGTATTTATGGAAAGGAAGTAATGGATGCTAATGATGAAGGCATTCCAGAAGATGTAAAAGGAAAGATATTACAATTTGTCAAGGCAGGCTTAGCAGTGGCATTAATGAAGGGGAAATCTTATCTTTCTTTAGGCAGTGTATCTATGGGTATTGCTGGTTCAGTCATAAATCCAGAATTTTTAAAAGATTATCTGGGGATGCGTACTGAATTTGTAGATATGTCAGAATTTATACGCAGGATGAACGAGGGAATCTATGATCAGGAGGAATATCAAGAAGCACTAGCTTGGATAAAAGAAAATTGCCGGGAAGGTGAAGATAGAAATAAGGAGAAGATAAGGCACTCCCGGCAACAAAAGGAAAAAGAATGGGAAACAGTGGTTAAGATGACCATAATTGCTCGAGATTTAATGATCGGTAATAAAAAGTTAGCAGAGATGGGTTATCAGGAAGAATCCGAAGGACATAATGCTATTGCCGCTGGATTTCAAGGACAAAGACAATGGACTGACCATTTTCCCAATGGAGATTTCACCGAGACCATACTTAATACTTCTTTTGACTGGAATGGTATTCGTGAACCATTCATATTTGCCACAGAAAATGATTGTCTGAATGGAATTGCTATGTTATGGAACCACCTGTTGAGCAATCGGGCACAGATGTTTTCAGATGTGCGAACTTTCTGGAGCCCTGAGTCTGTGAAAAGGGTTACCGGAAGAGAATTGAGTGGAAGAGCAAAAAATGGTGTTATCCACTTGCTTAATTCTGGTGCTACTTCCCTTGACGCTACTGGTCAGCAGAAAGAAAATGGACACTCAGTTATGAAACAATTCTGGGAAATAAATGAACAAGATATCAAGGCATGTCTGGAAAACACTCGCTGGAGTCCAGCCAGCTTAGAATATTTTAGGGGAGGGGGTTATTCTTCCACTTTCTGGACTCGCGGTGAAATGCCAGTAACTATGTCTCGTATTAATCTCATAAAAGGATTGGGTCCTGTACTCCAAATTGCTGAAGGATATACAGTTGAGTTACCTGATGATATTAGCTATGTTTTAACAGAGAGGACTGATCCCACCTGGCCTACTACCTGGTTTGCTCCCATAATTACAGGAAAGGGAGCCTTTCAAGATGTTTATTCTGTAATGAATTTTTGGGGTGCCAATCATGGAGCGATAAGTTATGGGCATATTGGAAAAGATTTAATCACCTTAGCTTCTTTATTAAGGATTCCAGTTGCCATGCATAATGTATCCGAAGAGAATATTTTCAGACCCAAAGCCTGGAGTGCCTTTGGTACAGATAATTTAGAAAGTGCCGATTTTCGAGCCTGTCGGAATTTTGGACCACTTTATAAGTAAGTATATAATATACTGTATAAAGTATAGCGTATATGGTATAGCATTTATATGGGAATAAGTGAATGAGATTGCCACACTTGCTCTTAACGCTAGCTAAGGGTCAGGTCGCAATGACACTTTAGTTATATGCAATGTGTATTGCCTATATCATGTAATATATACCGTATAACGTGAAGAATATATAGTGATGAGTTATAAGTCATTATTAAGTATTAAGAATTATCATTTAAAAATCCAAATCTAATGGTCTTAACTGAAAACTAATAATAACCTACCAGCTAACTGTACTATACCAATATCTATTAAATGATTAAATTATGCTATCATGATACTCAGAAGAGTTTGCAGTAGGCAAGGTCAGCCAAGCTACAGGAGCCATCTGCTAAGGTGAGCTCGATCGTTAGATGGACCGTCCTTCTCCAATCTTGGACAGTATCAGAAGCGAAACAGATTAAATCTGATTTCAGCTTGGGTTACCACAAGTAAAAGTTATGAGAAGGGCGACCCACACAAACTCTCCTAATCATAAATCAGGAGGTTTCTCTATCATGTATTATATCGGAATTGATGTGTCAAAGAAAGCCCTGTCTGTCTATGATGGCAGGGTAAGTCTGGAATTTGAAAACATAGAAGGACTCAAGAGCTTTTACCGTTATCTAAAGAAACATTACAAGCACCTTGAAAACCTGGTCCTCATCTTTGAGGCTACCGGCATCTACTCAGATAATCTTAGGGAATTCTGTAACCTGCATAAGATCAAGGCCTATATCCTAAATCCCAAGCAGAGCCATAACTTTGCCAAGTCCCTAGGGGTACACTCCAAGACCGATAATATCGATGCCCATACCATCTGGCGCTATCAGATTCTGATTCCTCATGAGAGGATACAAGTACCGGTTATAGACCAGGAGGTTAAGATGCTTGCATCCTACTTAACCAGCTATCAGTTTATCCAGG
>JAQUNC010000087.1 GCA_028717805.1 Atribacterota bacterium | reverse complement strand
TATAATATCGAGGTATATTTAAACACAATGGTAATTGACATTACTGCAGATAAGCAAATAACAGCTGTCAATAGTGATAAAGGCCTGCTAAAGATAAAAGCAGGGGCCATAATACTGGCTATGGGGTGCAGGGAAAGACCGAGGGGGGCTATAAATATTCCTGGAAGTAGACCTGCAGGAATATTAACTGCAGGCACAGCCCAGAGATTCATAAATGTTGAAGGATACTTTCCCGGTAAGAACATCGTAATACTGGGATCTGGGGATATCGGGATGATTATGGCCAGAAGGGTCATTCTTGAGAATGCCCGGGTTGAAGCAGTTGTAGAGATAATGCCTTATATAGGTGGATTGATAAGAAATGAATATCAATGCCTGAAAGACTATGGCATACCAGTTTATTTAAGGCATACAGTAACAGAGATTCATGGCAATGAAAGAATAGAAGGGGTAACTATCTCTAAGTTGGATGAAAAATTTAAAATAGTTGAGGGTACGGAGAAATACATAGATTGTGACACTTTATTGCTTTCAGTTGGCCTGATTCCCGAAAATGAGCTTTCAAAATCAGCTGGCGTCATGTTAAGTTCTGTTACCGGTGGTCCAATTATAGATGAAAATATGCATACAAACATTCCGGGGATATTTGCTGCTGGAAATGTAGTACATGTTCATGACCTGGTAGATTATGTAACACTTGGTGGGGAAAGGGCAGGTAAATCTGTAGCTGCGTATCTTTCGGGAAAATTAGGTGATGGTAACCATAGGATAAAGCTGGAAAAAGGCAGCAATATACGCTATATAGTTCCGGAGTATATTAGCGGTGTTTCCGATGTATCGCTATATTTAAGGGTTATGGACCCCGCAGAAAAGGTTACATTGAAAATTGGCAGAGACTTGTTTACAAAAGATATGAAAATGGTAAAACCAAGCGAGATGATAAAGATTGATTTACCCTCTAAGATTATTAAAAATATAATGGATGGTAGATTAAGAATTGATTGTGTTATACATAAAACTGGCAACGTCGATCAGATTGAAAATGGTCACAATGAAAAAGAGATTGTATGTTTAGTATGTCCATTGGCTTGCAGAGGCAAGGTATATGTAGATGAAAATGGGGAAATAACACGAACTATTAACTTTAAATGTAAACGCGGAAAAGAATTTGCTGTCAGAGAATTAAAAGATCCTGAAAGAATTTTAACAGGTACCGTGAAAACAGTTGATAGTTTACAACCCTTGCTTCCATTCAGATCAAGCAAACCAATTTCAATGAATTTAATAAAAAAATCCATGGAGGAACTTGCTGAGATCGAAATAGATCATCCTTTAAAAATTGGTGACTTGATTGTTAAAAATATTCTTGGTTCAGGTACAGATATTATTGCTACTATGGATTATCCATTCAAGAGAGATAGAGAGGTAAATAAATATGGTAAGCAGTAATGAATATGATGTTGTTGTCATAGGAGCAGGTATAGCCGGATCCTCTGTATCGAGAGAGCTATCAAAATTTGAATTATCCATAGCACTCATTGAGAAAGAGCCGGATATTTGTTTTGGCACCACGAAAGGAACACATGCTATTGTTCATAGCTGTCTGAGCAATAAGAATACACCACTCAGGAACATGGGCGAGGCAGTTGGAAATCTGCATATGGAAAAAATGTGTTCTGAACTGGATGTACCTTATAAGAAGGCCGGGAAGTTCCTGGTTGCATTTAGCCAAAAAGACTTGGAGGTCTTAAGAGAATTAGAATTGTTGGCAATAAGCAACCATGTTCCAAAAGTCGAATTGATTTTAGATAAAAGAAGAATAAAAGAAATGGAACCTAACCTTTCAGAAGAGGTACAGGCTGTTCTTTATACTCCATCTACCGGTATAGTTAGTCCATGGGACTTGGTTTTTGGTTTTACCGAAAACGCTGTAGCAAATGGTGTGGAACTTTTTACTAATGCAACCTGTAATAATATAAAGATTAAAGATGGCGGTTTTGTTGTAGAAACTAATATAGGTGAATTTAAAGCTTCCTACATAATAAATGCTGCCGGTGCTTATGCGGATAAAATTGCCGGTATGGTTGGCGACAGGAGTTTTAAGATAAATGGTGTCAGGATGCAAAGAGCGATATTTGATAAAACTTGCGATGGTTTGGTAAACCGTATACTAAGAGATATAAATGGATCCGCGCCTGGTGATTTCATTATGCCGACATTACACGGAAATATCATGGTAGGCACTAAAAATGATTTAGTTAATGATATTTCTGACACAAGAACTACCAGGGATGGAATTAATTGCTGGGTCTTACCTGAAGGTAAAAAAATCATACCAAATCTCGATAAAAATAAAATTATTAGATCATTTTCCGCAGTCATAGCGATGGCAGGCGATGATTATTTAATAAGACCTTCTGTAGAAACTCCAAAGTTTATTAATATGATTCTTGGCGGCTCTGGCATAACGGCAGCCCAGGTTATGGCTAAATATATAATAGACAATATCTTAAAAAAAGAGGACATAAAGTTAATTGAAAAAAAAGATTTTAACCCATATAGAAAAGATATGCCTCATATAAATGAATTGTCCAATACAAAAATAGATTGCTTTATAGAAAATAATCCATTATATGGTCATATTGTATGCCGCTGTGAAAATGTGTCCGAGGGAGAGATTATTGACGCAATTAAAAGAGGTGCACGAACATTGGATGGGATTAAATACCGTACCAGAGCGGGCATGGGTCGCTGCCAGGGTGGATTTTGTACACCAAGGATATTAAAGATAATGTCCAGAGAGTTAGGTATTCCAGTAACAGAGATAACAAAAAAGGGTGGAGATTCAGTAATAATGCCGCTAGAAGCAAAAGAGCTATTATTGGATAGGATTTATAACCAATGACATATATGATATTGGCTAGATGGAATTTATACACAAGATAATAATTAGAGGTAGAAACGGTTTAAAAGATAAGTTATATAGGTTGGAATAATTTTAAAAATTGTAAAAATTTATTTACAGAATCTTTCTTAAGAATATTAATAATAACATTGATCTGGTTTGTTGGTAGTATAACAGGAATGATTATATGTGGGATAATTATGGCACTAGTATTGGATAAGCCGATAAAAGGCAGAGGTTTTTTTAGATCCATAATTATTATTCCATGGATAATACCTCATGTATTTGCAGGTGCTATGTG
>JAQUNC010000086.1 GCA_028717805.1 Atribacterota bacterium | reverse complement strand
GGCTATTCAGGTACCCGCTGTTGAGTATTCTATTCCTGTTATAGACTTTCCTGATGAAGCATTTTTGGAATATTATACGATAGATTGTGAAAAAATAAACCCATAAGCAAATTGTTCAAAAGAAGAAAATTCAAAAACATGGGCATATTATAAAATAATTCTTGTTTGTTAAAAAGAAAAAGGAGAAAAGATATGAAAAAAGTATTTAGCGTTCTGTTCTTGTGTTTATTAATTGCCATAGTTACCACCGGATGTCAACTGTGTGATTGCGGTCTATTGTTACCCAACAACACATCTCCCACACCGGAAGAGTATTTTACCTTTAATGAAGAAACCAGAACGATTACTGGATATGACAATGGTACTGGTGAAATAAGCCATCATGGTGATGATATTGTTATACCTCCTACTATTAATGGGATACCGGTAGAACATATTGGCAATAAAGCCTTTGATTCAGGATTATACACATGGATAAGCTCAGTTGTTTTTCCGGATACCCTCACGACTATTGGGAGTTATGCATTTTTTGCTAGTTGCCTTCATTCATTAAATATCCCTGATAGTGTTATATCCATTGGAAGCTATGCATTTTGTGGTAATCACTTAACATCTGTAACCATTTCTGAAAGTATCGATTTTATTGATGATGGCACATTTGAAAATAATCCTCTTAGATCAATAACAATCGGTGCAGATGTTGATATTTATAATGGGCGATCCATAGCATATTATGAACAAGGTACTCCTCCGTTTTATGAGCCTAAATATGTGGGATTTAAAAGTTTTTATGATGCAAATGGAAAAGAAGCCGGCACTTATATTTTTACTGATTCAGACACATGGATTAAAGCAGAATAACTATTATGCCAAACAAAAACAAGTTATGGTTTTGTTTTGAAAGAAAAAAGGAGAAAAAATATGAAAAAACAAATTTTTTTGCTGTTGTTACTTTTTATCACTTCATTGTTCACTATCGGATGTCAACTGTGTGATTACGGTCTACTGTTACCCAACAACCCATCTCCCACACCGGAGGAGTATTTTACCTTTGATGAAGAAACCAGAACGATTACCAGTTATGACAATGGTACTGGTGATGGGAACCCTTATGGTGATGATATTGTTATACCTCCAACCATTAATGGGATACCGGTAGAACATATTGGACATAAAGCTTTTGATTCATCAGGACTTTACACATGGATAAGATCAGTTGTTTTACCGGATACCATCACGACCATTGGGAGTTATGCATGTATTAATAATGACCTTCATTTATTAACTATCCCTGATAGTGTTATATCCATTGGAAGCTATGCATTTTATGGTAATTCCTTAACAGTTATTACCATTCCTGATAGTATCAACTTTATTGATGAGTACGTATTTGGTGGTAATCCTCTAAAATCAATAACAATCGGTGCAGATGTTGATATTTATAGTGGGCAATCCATAGGATATTATAAAGAAGGTACTTATCCGTCTTTTGAGTATGAATATGTGGGGTTTAAAAGTTTTTATGATGCAAATGGAAGAGAAGCCGGTACTTATAAATTAATCAATATGAAATGGATCAAGATGTAGTAATAATATTGTACAGGTCATTTTTGGGAATATTTCTTTTCTTTATCACCCAATATTTGTTTTTACAATATTTTATTACCTAAATAACCTAGTTATAAACAAAGAAACGAGGTCTGATAGAGGGAAAGCCTATCAGGCATCTTTTCTTGTAAGTAAAGGATGGAGACCTGGGTAGATTATCTGAAGATTCATGAAGATTCCCTGTTTTACATTCAGGGAATCCTGGATAAAAATCTTGGCTAAAAAAACTATCATAATATGCTTAGCTTTAATTTTAGATACCGCTTATGCTATTATAAATATGAGGGCAGCCGGTCCTTCAGACAAGCCACTTATATCTTTTTTTTCAGGCAAAAAAAGAGAGGGTAAAAAGTTTCTTTTCTGTTTCCCGGCTGTCCTTTTTTGTTTCCTGAATCGCCTCAAATGCAAAAGAGGGTTATAGGGAAAGAGAGTGTTTCAGACAGGAAAGATTAATGCAGAGAAAAGAGGAAATAAACACTTAAATTACCAATACTAATACTAATACAGTATAATAGTCGCTTTTTTCATTCGGAAATCGTTGAAAAATATAGAATTTGACCATTAAAAAGTGAACGGTTTTTTGTATTTGTCAATTGTAAAGAGAATAATCAATAATATGCTTTTCTTTTAATACCCTGATTGCTTTTTTAACTGTAGCAGAGTTCATCCTTGCTATTTTTGCAATCTTGTATATCGAGGGATATTCACCGTCAAAAACAGTTCCTAAAAGGCAAAGAATGCTCCGCTGGGTGCTGGTCAATTCAGGCAATAATCTCATACTTTTAATAAGAATATTACTCCCGCTTAATTGCCCTCCCCTGAACCGATAGGTACAGTTCTCACATCTGACATAAGGAAGTTTCTTCCTGATTCCGCTGCATCCGTAACGGTAAGATTTCCTGTAGATCTTCTTAAGCTCAAGATCCGTCAACGGATTAGCCAGGTTTCTGTTTTTCTTCTCTACGATCTTTCTGGCATATTCCCTGGAGTTTTTATTCTGAATCAGGAGATTATAAAGAATAAATAAGCCGTTATTCCTCTCCCCTTCTTTTAGATCTCTTTTTAATATCTGTCTTATACAGTCCATTTTATGCCCGTGGTATTTTGGTATTTTAAATATTATATTCTTTTTTGATAATTTGTCATCAGCAGTATTAGTATTAATAAGCTTATCAGGAACAGGGAGTATTCTGCTTAATGGAATTTCATAGGTATAGCGGTAATTGTTTATTACAGAGGGAGGAGCAACAATATAATTTCCGTTGCTCTTTAATTCAAGGTTCTTGCCGAAAAGCCGGCTGGTGCTTCTTATATTCTGCCTGTTAAGAGAGAAATAATAATGATATCCCCTGCTGGTCCTGACTCTTGTGGTTTCGTTGATCTCCGGGATTCTTTCTTCCAGTTCAGGCAAAAGGGAAAGATCATCAACATCGATGACTGCCAGCCTGCTGATTCTCCCGGTAACAATACCCACATTGAGAGTATCAAACTGGATATGCCAGTTCAGGATATCTTTTATTGTGGCTTTCCTATACTGGTATTTTTTCCAGTAAATACATGGCCTTTTTTCTTTATCGACAGGAATCAGGCTGTATCCGTTTTCCAAATAATTGTTTATAATACCGTGAATATAATCCAAAACTACTCAGGACCCGGAAGAAAGCAAAATATAAAGCAAAGACTCCAACCGCGCCCTCACTTACTGCCTTTCAACTGCATTTAATATTACAATCCTGGTATGACGATAAAATACGACTTCAGGACAATATTACGTTATC
>JAQUNC010000085.1 GCA_028717805.1 Atribacterota bacterium | reverse complement strand
TTGATTTCGTTTACATAACCCAAGGAGTGTTCTTCATCTACCGCCGGGAAAGTCCATCCCTTGGTAGTATCTGCTTTCTCAATAGCATATTCATATCCAACTGGACTGTATACCAATATGGGAGAACCATGAGTTAACTTTATTTTAATATTTCCTTTGCTGCCATAAATTTCGATTTTGTTATCCATGCCACCGAAGGTAATATAATTACCCTCTATAAACCCAAAAGTATTATCCTCAAAAGTCAATATTCCAGCAGCCCAGTCTTCTCCTTCAAACTCATTATGTAATAAATTTTGTTGTAAACCTTTACTGGTTTTACCTAAAACTTCTACCACTTTTTTCTCCTTAAACCAGTTAACAAAACCAGCAGGATGTATTCCTAAATGAATCATTGCCCCTCCACCACAATATTTCACCTTCTGAGCATAAAGAGAGTGTGATCCACCGTGGCTTTCCTTTGCCTTAATATAAAGGATATCACCAATAGCTCCTTCTTTATAAATTTCTTTTGCTCGCATAAGAGCAGGGGCAAAAATCCAGTCTTCAGCATACATCAATTTCACTTTATTATCACGACAAACCTTAATCATTTTATCGCAATCTTCCAAAGTAGTCGCTAAAGGCTTTTCACATACTGTATGTTTTCCTGCAGCGGCTGTATGAGCAACAATTTCACTATGAAGAAAATTTGGCACGCAAACGCTTACCATCTGTATATCCTCTTTTTCCAGCATCTCCCTATAATCACTGTAAGCCTTGGGTATTTGGAATTGGGTACAGAAATTATCGAGATTATCTATCGCAGCTGCTGCCACCAATTCGGCATCTGAACATCGCTGATATGCCCTAGCATGTAAACCTGCGGCAAATCTGGATCCTATGATACCTACTTTGACTTTAACCACTTTTATCTTCTCCTTTACATGTTATTTTTTATTAATAATTAACATATCTGATATCTAAAGATTCCGCAAGAAATTTCAAGGTAATATATTTAATTTATTAATCCAATTTATTATGGAATTCTAATAATAATATTTTTCAATGATTATTAATATTTTCCTTATTGTAAATCATTAAATGGTATCCCATCCATATCTGTAAATGTCTGATTCTCTCCTGCCATTCCCCAGATAAGAGTATAATTGCTGGTGCCAACACCAGAATGAATAGACCAACCGGGCGCTATTATTGCCTCTTCATTCCTGGTAATTATGTGCCGGGTCTCTTTTGGTTCACCAATGATATTAACTATGATGGCCTCTTCTTTCAGTTCACAAAATAGAAAAACTTCTGTCTTTCTAGCATGAGTATGGCCTGGAATATTACACCAGACATTGCCCGGTTCCACTGCTGTCATTCCCATAGTTAACTGACTTGTTTGTATTGTTTCTGGAACTATATATTTATAGAGCACTCGCTTGCTGGCACCTTCTGTTGAACCAAGTGAAATTGGTTGAATCATATTGAATTCAATTTTTTTGGTGGGATAGGTTTGATGTGCAGTAGTGCATACAAAATAAAACTTAGCCAATTCTTCCTGGTTCTTACTTAGAAACTGAATGTCACGTATTCCCATTCCAATATACAATAAATCCTTATAATCTAAAACATAATCCTCACCATCTACTTTGATAATGCCAGGAGAACCAATATTTATAATTCCCATTTCTCTGCTTTCCAGAAGGTAATCAGTTCCGGTAAGCTTTCTGGTATCATCTATTGTAAGAGGTTGTCGAGGACTGATACCACCGACAATCATTCTATCAAAATGAGTATAAACCATTTTCTGCTTTCCAGGAATAAATAATCCCGAAATTAGCATATCCTTCGGTAAGTCTTCTGTAGTAAGGCTTTTAATATATTGTGCATTAAATGCTTGTCTTATTTCCATTTTATTTTTTTGTGAACCTCCTTTAATTTATATTTTTGTAAATATGTTAAGTCAACTACATATTAATTTAATATACAGAAAGTGGCATAAATTTTAATGGCAGATAGAGTACCAATTGTGGGAAAAATACAAGCAATATTACCACAATAACCATAACCAGATAAAATGGCAAAAACTCTCCTATTACCTCTGTAATATTAATCTTTCCCACAGCACAGGCGACAAATAGCGCACAGCCCACTGGTGGAGTTACTATACCAATTGCCAGTGCAACATTAACAATTATTCCATACAGAAGAGGGCTTATTCCTAAACTTTTTGCTATAGGTAAGAATATAGGTGTAGTAAGCAAAATCACTGGATCATTATCCATAACGCAGCCGATGGCCAGCATAAAAGCTACAATGAGTAACAAAAAAACAGTGGGATTAGAGGTCACAGTTATAAACCAACCTGCTATCATGCTAGGGACATGATGTAAAGCTAATATCCAACCCAAGGGAGTAGTGGCACCAATCAACAAAAGTGAAATTGCTGAAGTTACTCCAGTCATAACTAAACAATTAAAAAGCTTTGGTATGGTTATTTCTTTTAGATATAAACCTAGTCCTAAGGCATAGAAAACTGCAACTACTGCCGCTTCTGTAGCAGTAAATATGCCACTAAATATACCCCCCAGGATAATAATAGGTAAAATCAATACCGGTATAGCTTGATAAGCATCCTTAATAATTTGTCTAAAAGGTACCCGGGGGTGCTTAGGATAGTTTCTGATCTTTCCTTTATAAGTAGCCAAAGAGATCTGGGCAATACCTACTAAGATGCCCGGAATAATTCCTGCCAAAAATAATGCACTTACCGATACATTGGAAACCCAGGCATAAATAATAAGGGGGATACTTGGCGGTATGATTATACCAATAGTTGAAGAAGCACCTGTGATTGCCACACTAAACGGCCTATCATATCCTTCTTCAATCATGGCATTCATAATCATGGCACTGGCTCCAGCAGTATCAGCCGTTGCAGAACCGGACATTCCTGCAAAGATCATTGAAACAAGAACATTTACAATAGCCAGACCACTTCTCACAAATCCTATGAGTGAAGTGATAAAAGATACCAATCTTTTAATAATACTAGTAGAAGTCATAATGTTAGCTGCTAACATAAAGAATGGAACAGCTAATAAAGGAAAAGAATTGATGCCCCCAATTAATTTTTGACCTATTAAGGAAACAGGAATGGGTATATCGCCAAACCTTAATAGAATCCAGGAGGTAGCAATAATAGCATAAATTATTGGGAAGTTGAGAATAATGAAAAATCCTAAAATGCCTAAAAATAAAAAAACAATAGTCATTTAATTTCTACGATCCTTTCTCTATTATTCTATTCTGGTTTTTCGTAATCCCCTCTTTAATATGTGTTAATATGTCTTCTAAAATATAACAGCAAGATAAAATGCCTCCTACTAGAACGGCTGAATAGACATA
>JAQUNC010000084.1 GCA_028717805.1 Atribacterota bacterium | reverse complement strand
TTTTTTCTAATTCAAGATATTCCTTCAATCCGATAAGTTCGTTAAATTCTTGAAAGGAAATTATCTCATTTATCCTCGAAATCGTAGTTTCTCTGGTGATTAATTCAGTTAAATAATCTTTTAAGCCTTTGGCAGCAGAATATATAGGACCGGTACTATATATTACAATAGAAAAACCCAAACTTTCTAATTCATTATTTGTTAAATTAGGAGTCCTTCCGCCTTCTATTATATTAGCCAAAGTGGGTATATCCTTAAAAAAATTATTAATTTTTTTCATCTCCTCAACGTTCTCTGGTGATTCAATAAAAATAAGATCTGCTCCTACCTGCTGATATATCTTCCCTCTAGAAAGTGCTTCATCCAACCCAAAATTCGTTCTTGCATCTGTTCGGGCAATAATAACAAGATCTTTGTCTTCCCGGGCATCACAGGCAGCTTTTATTTTTTGAACCATATCTTCTTTGGGAATAATTTTTCGCCCCAGCATATGACCACATTTTTTGGGGAATGTCTGGTCTTCTAATTGTATCCCGGCAACTCCAGCTCTTTCATACTCCATAACTGTTCTTCTAACATTTAATGGATTTCCATATCCGGTATCTGCATCAGCAATAACAGGTATTTTAACTGCTTTAGCAATATCACCAGCTCTTTTCGCCATTTCAGTCATAGTGAGTAATCCCACATCGGGTTGCCCAATAATACTTGCAGAAGCACCATAGCCAGTCATATATATTGCCTTGAATCCCATCTTTTCAATCATTTTTGCACTAAAAACATCATATGCTCCAGGAGCTACTAATATTTTTTTGTCTTGTAACAAGTTTCTTAAAAGTCTTGTTTTTCGCAAATTGTTCTCTCCTTATAATATTTTCCAGATATATCTATTGATATCTTAAACATAAGCAAAAAACATGCCAACTCAAAAAGACAGTAAAAAATGCTTCTTTATATTGTTTTGAATGCCCACTAATAAGAAAGGTTACAATGTTGTTGCAATATATTTTAACGATATTGAAACATATAGATAATCATTATTCGAGCCCATAAATCTTCATTTTTCTCCATAATGTCGTTCTGCTAATCCCTAATGTCTTCGCTGCTTGACTTTTATCCCAATCATTGGAATTTAAAGCTATGTGTAAATTTATTCCCCACCCCTATATGCTTGATAAAGTAAAAAAATAAAACCGTGCTTTTCTTTTTTCTTGTTTGTTGTTTTGTTAAACTTATCTTTTGATTAGTCACTTAGCGATCCCCGTTGTTGAAATAAAACAGACTTTTCCCCAAATACCTTTCTTGTTTCAGTTGCCTTGTTTACAATATATATTAGAAATTATATGTAATATCATAAATCCATTTTCTACCAGAGAATGGCCAGAAGAAATAGAAAAAATGCTATACTCACCTCTATAGCTCAAGACTAATGCTAGGATTAAATGACTAGCCCGAGATATGTAGCATATCCCCTTTCTTTATCTTTGCTTTTTTAGAAGAGGAACTATTCCACCTTCTTTAAGCATTTCAATTATTTGTACTGATAAAGGTTTGCATTTTAATGACAAGTTCTTAGAGTGATTTAAAACCAGGGCATTCTCTATGTCTATAACAGCAACATCTCCCTGTTCAAAGATTGAAGAAACATTCTGACAATATATAATCGGAATACCCAAAGCAATGCTATTTCGAAAAAATATCCTACCGAAAGATTCTCCAATTATACACTTTATACCCAAGTTCATTAAATTTCTTGGTGCCCTTTCTCGGCTGGAACCGCATCCAAAATTTCTACCAGCTACTATGATATCACCCTCTTTGACCTCTTTAGGAAAACTAGGATTCACAACTTCCAGAACATGGCATTTTGCTTCTTTCCAAGAAGCCCATCGATCTATCCCAGGTGCCATAAGGTCTGTGCTAATATCATTTCCAAAAACCCATACTCTACCTTTGATGACAAAGCTCACGAGTGATTCCTCCTATCATATTAATTACTTATATATAAGTCCGTGGATCAGCAATTTTTCCTTCTAAAGCTGAAGCAGCAACTGTGGCAGGAGACCCGAGATATATTTCAGCTTTATTACTACCCATTCTACCTTTAAAATTCCTGTTATGACTTCCAATACACCTCTCGCCTGATCCTAGGATACCTAAATGATTACCACAACATGGACCACATCCAGGAGGTCCAATTAAGGCTCCAGCATTTATGAAAATATCTATTAATCCTTTGTGCATTGTCTCGGAATAGATCTCCCAAGAGGCAGGTATAATCACCATTCTAACACTAGGATGAACTTTCCTATTCTTTAATATATTGGCAGCTATTTCTAAATCTTCAAATCTTGAATTAGTACATGATCCAAGAAAAGCTTGATCAATTTTTATTTCTTCCACTTCACTTATGGGTTTTACATTATCAACTTTATGCGGAAAGGCAACTTGGGGTTCAAGACTGCTAACATCTATATTAAATTCCTTTTCATAACTAGCATCTGGATCAGCTTTAAAAGTTTTTAGAGATAGATTATTTTTTTCTCTAAGAAATTCAAGTGTTTTTTCATCTGCTTCAAAAAAGGCGAACTTGGCACCAATTTCAACCCCCATATTGCTCATAGTCATTCTACTAGCAATACTGAGCTCATGCGCCCCGTCACCTGTAAATTCTACGGCTTTGTACTGAGCTACCTCGCTAGAATATTCCCCAGCTATATAAAGAAAAATATCTTTGGACATAACCATATGTTTTAATTTTCCGATAAGATTAAATTTTATAGTTTGCGGTACTTTTAGCCAAATAGAACCCTTTTTTAATAGATAAGCCATTTCCGTATAACCAATGCCAGCTCCAGCAGCTCCAATTGCTCCATATGTTGTAGTATGTGAATCGTTACCCAAAATCAGTATACCTGGAATGACATGTCCTTTTTCAACGATAATCTGATGACAAATACCTGCTCTTTCTCCATAAGCTGTAGAAATATCAAATTCCCTTAACATTTCTCGAACAATTTTATACTGTTCTGCAAAATACTTATTTGGAGGAGGTATAGCATGATCTATCACACTTATAACTTTAGATGCATCCCATACTCTATTAACATTTGCTTCTTTAAGAATTTCAAAAATCGGCGCCCCCTCTATAATAAAAGCCAAATCAACATTAGCATTAACATAATCTCCAGCCTTTATATGGCTTTTACCACTTGCTCGCTTTAATATTTTCTCAGCCATAGTCATACCCATAATAGTACCTCCTTATATTATTAATATCATGCTTTCAGAAAACTCTGAAACCCATACTTTACAAGGCTTTCCAGAGCATACGCTTTTACATTTCACCTCCAGCTTTAAAACTCTTATTGGATAAGGATTTACGGAGGGTTCTTTCCTATTTTCG
>JAQUNC010000083.1 GCA_028717805.1 Atribacterota bacterium | reverse complement strand
AGGCCGAAGCAGTAGCTCAGGCAGCACGTGATAGCGGGGTAGCCAGGATATAGGGCATGTTTTTAGGAAACTGTATTAGATAAGTAATAGCAAATAAGATAAAGAAAGAATAATAAGTCAAAGGAGAAAAAGTAAAATGATATTCCAAGAAACAAGGGATTTTTTAGAAAAATTAGGTTTACCAAAAGGTGATTTATTTGATTTGCCTACTTCAGGAAAAACCTTCCCCGATGGAGCCCATTTTCGTATAGAAGTTCCCACCATTAACTCTGCTGAAGCTATGAAATCTTTATTAGAAAATGCCAAACGTCAGGGTGTTAATATTAACCGAGTAGATGAGACTTATGGAATTTTTAGGCATACCGTTGCTGAAATTAAAGAGTATGCTAAAATAGCTAAAGATTTTGGTTGTGGACTTAATATGTCAGTTGGTCCTAGGGCTCCTTATGATACAGGTGCTACAGTACAGACTTCGCAAGGTATTCGAGTAGGGTACCGTCTCAGAGGTATGGAACAAGTTCTGCGAGCAGTCGAAGATATCAAGAGAGCAGTTGATTGTGGTATTCGTGGTATTTTGATTTATGATGAAGGCTTACTCTGGTTGGTGAATGAGATGAGAAAAGCAGGAAAATTACCTAAGACCATACGTTTTAAAACATCTGCCCACTGTGGACATTGTAATCCGGTAGCCTTTAAGGTTATTGAAGGATTAGGTGCCGATTCCATCAATCCCATCCGAGACCTGTCTTTACCCATGCTGGCAGCCTTAAGAAGAGGAACTATCCTACCACTTGATCTGCATACCGATAATCCTCCTGCTTCCGGTGGTTTTATTCGCTCCTATGAAGCTCCTGAGATTGTTCGTGTAGCTTCTCCTTGTCATTTAAAATGCGGAAATTCAGCAGTTGCCGGTCATGGACAGATTACTGGAGCACTGGACGGCAAGAGAATGGCTGATCAGGCAGTGATTATCAAAGAGATGATGGACAAATATTTCCCGGAAGCAATCCAGAGTGAACCTAATCAGGCTGATATGGAAATTCCGGAGATATAATCCTGTGATCTAAATTTTTTTATAAATATATCTTAAGGAGGCAGAATAAGATGACAAAAAAAGTGACTGTTCATGAAGATGAGGTTCAAGCCATTAGAAGGGATCCACCTAGAACTTCAAAAATATTATTAACTGAACATACTGTAGGTGCAACAAGTATGTCTATGGGTGTGAATTACACTGATATAGGTAGTATGATTCCGGATGGAGTTCACGAAAATCAGGATGAAGCAATGTTCTTAGTTCAAGGTAGGGCAAAATTGGTGATAGAAGATCAAGATGAGTATGTAATGGAACCAAATACGGCATTTTTTGTAAAAGCAGGAACAAAGCATCGGATTGAAAATATTGGGAATATCCCATTTAAGATAGTATGGGTATATTCTCCACCCTTACCGGCACATCTACATCTAAAAGATAAATAATGTTATTAATAGAGGGCTAATGTTAATAAAAAAATAACATTATAGCCCTCTCTGTCTCTTAACACAAACATCAATTTAATGAAGATTAAAGTAAAAACAGTGACTAAGGAAGGAAGTGATTAAGGTTATGGAAAAGTGGAGTTTTCCTCAAGAAGGATGTATGGAAAAAGATAACGGTATGTATTTCCAGACCATGAATACAAAAGCATTGAAAGAAAGACTTTCCAAAAATGATATTATAATTATTCCGGTAGGTAGTACTGAATGCCATGCAGCACATTCTCCATTTGGAGAAGATACCTATCTGGTAACCAGAATGGCAGAGCAAGTAGCAACCAAAACAGGTTGTACCATAGCCCAGCCTGTCTGGTATGGTTCACATCCCTACCAACATGTAGGAATGCCAGGAACAGTAATTATTCCAGAATATGTTTTTATTGATTATTTAATAGCTGTTATTGCTGGATTATGGAACGCTGGTTTTCGCAAACAGATTCTATTAAATGGACATGCCCAAGAATATGTTATTCCTAACGCCATACATATGTTTGAAAAAAAGTATAAAGTACCGGCAGTTATAGCTAATGTAAACTGGCCTTTTGCTGCTGCTCAATTTCTAAAAGATAAAGAACATGGTGGCCCCTTTGATACTCCTTTCAGGCATGCCTGCGAAGTAGAAACATCTCTGGCTATGGCACTATTTCCTGAATTTAATCATATAGAAAATGCTGTGGATACTAAACCACTTAGCTTGATTAAAGGGGATCATGTGGATAAAGGCGGAGATATTTATCAAAGACCATTGCCTGGACAATGTCAGGTAGGATTTAGTGCTATGGAAATAAGGGGTACTCCGGAAGGAGTAGTTGGTTCAGCAACATTAGCCGATCCCGAAAAAGCACGAAAAGCTATTGAAACTATACTGGATTATCTGGTTAAGTTACATGATGATATTCTGGAAGCTTTCCCACCTGGAAAACTACCTGATGCCCAACTAATGTCGGAAAGACCTAAAGAAGAGATCGAAAAGGTCTTAAAAGGTCCTTTAAATGGTGGTATTAGTATTTACGCTTTAGAATAACTTAATAAAGTATATTTTGATATTTTCAATCTTTCAATTCTTTTTAGTTTATAACTATAAGTAAATATAGATAAGAGGCAAAGAATGACTGATAATAAAGAAATGGCTATTAAAGTATCAGGGTCAAATCTGTATGATTTCTGTCTGGCCTGTTTTTTGAAAATTGGCCTTTCTGAAGAACACGCTGGAATTTTAAGTGACACGTTAGTTCAGGCAAATCTCAGAGGCGTAGATTCACATGGTGTCTTGAGATTGCCCGTTTATATTGAGAGAAGTAGGATAGGTTTAATTAGTTATCAGAAAGATATAAATATTATTAGCAAGAATCTCTGTGTAAGCTTAATTGATGGTGAAAATAATTTTGGTCAAATTGTAGCATATTATGGTATGAAAGAGGCTATCAAGAAGGCAGACCAAAAAGAGACTGGTATAGGGTTTGTGGGCATTAGTCACACCAATCATATGGGAATGGCAGCTTATTATGCTATGATGGCAGCTAAAAAAGGTATGGTTGGTATCGCTATGTCCAATTCACCTGCTACAGTTGCTCCCTGGGGTGGTGCACAACCTATGCTGGGGACTAATCCCATTGCTATTGCTATTCCAGCAGGCAAAGAGTATCCAGTGGTGCTAGACATGGCTACCAGTCTGGTTGCTAGAGGGAAAATACGGTTAGCTTTAGATAATAAACAGGAAATACCTTTAGGGTGGGCCTTAGATTTAGATGGTAATCCCACAACAGATCCTCAAAAAGCCATTAAGGGAGCTCTACTTCCATTTGGGGGACCTAAAGGATATGCCATATCTTTAATTATTCAGATCTTTTCTACTATTTTGAGTAATTCTGCGAGGGAAATGGAAATTAAATCTATGTATGATTTCTCAGGAAAATCAGAGATTGGTATTTTTTTAGGAGCAATTAAGATTGATTGTTTTGTTTCCCGTGATGAATTTAACCATGAAATAGATGAATTAATTCAGAGAATAAAGACATCAAAATTAGCCAAAGGAAATGAAAGGATATACTTACCAGGGGAAATAGAGTTTGAGCAACAAAAAAAGA
>JAQUNC010000082.1 GCA_028717805.1 Atribacterota bacterium | reverse complement strand
AATATTGGTTTATCCTTTAAGCCCAGATCAGCTGGAGATAATAAATCCTTCTCCAGACAATCCATGAGCCAGGCTAGTATCCCTCCAATAGTGATAGCATCAAATCCATAACTATCGGCATGTCGTACCAATTTTTCAGCTGCCCTTTGATCAAATATTCCACATAAGGGACCTAAAGCCTGATAGGGCTCGTAATCTTTTTTGTAGATGTTCATCATTTTCTTACAAACAGCAGCACAAGGCTCTCAGCAGTTTTTCTGGGACTTTTTCAGAATAATCTCTTCATTAAATTGCCTGAGATAAATTGTTTACTATATATTTCTGAATAGATGCTCAGTCGTTCCTCTTCACTCATATAGATGCTACGATAATTTAAAGCTAGCATACTTCCCTTGACGGTGGCATAATTAACCCCAAAAGTACCTCCGGTACCAAAATTTTTCTCAAAACAATACTTGGCAGTTGACTCAATATCTTTTGCTGCCATCTTTTCTTGATACTTACTTTCAAACCATTGATCCGCTACCTTCCTATCTCTAAAATCTTCATCTATAAATGTGCCACCATAAATTACCACTGCAATATTATGCTGTTTTAGTATCTTGCTGCCAAAATCGCCTCTCCCAGCCCAGGTATCCACAGCAGTTAATTTCCCATTTTGAATAGGAACCGAGCATATTGCTCCAAAATCTGTTATCGCTGAGGCAGGCCCGGTAGTCAGGATACGAGGTTCGTGGTCAAATAACTGGCCATACCTTTCAAACACATAATTCATCAGGGCATAAACTCCACCTTCTTCTTGCAGCCAGATATTGTGTATGTCTACTGGAAATAGCTCTACCTTAATTTCCTCACCATGAATACGGTTCAGATATAAAACTGAAGTGGTATTCGACCGACCCACAATGGACAGCATATTAAGGCCAAGATTATCAAAAATTAAACCAGCGCCTCCCATAGAAGAAATATAAAACCCACTCCAGCAAGGAGAAAATCCACTGAAAAAGAGTCTATTGGAACCAGGTATGAACCTGCTAGTAAGCCAGTACCAATGTTTAAACTATTATATTTACCGGCTAAAAATAAACCTAAATCAGGTGGGCCAAAATATTCCTCTACCTTAAAATGATCAATCCTATAAAATCCGGAACTTACATCCACCAGGAGAACTTTTTGATAAAAATCTTCTAATTTTTTCTGCACCACATTGCTAATTTTTCTTCATATATTCTCTACACCGGTAACTTTTAATCTTCTTTTTTACTCTGGATTTCTTTCCAGGAACTAATTATCTCTTCACTTAGCAGATTCTGTACTAATTTTTTCAAAATATTATCTCCGCTAAACAAGGAAAGAAATCCAAAATGAGAAATCAAACTGTGTTCTTTTTGTTCATCAATTTTTTTTCTCTTATTATATTTCTTAGTAAGGCAATCAATTAAATCTGAAAAAGAATAGATACGAAACCTATCTAATCCAACTTCCAGGGCAATCTTTTCGGCCAGTGCCAGAGCAATATCCTGATAACTACTATCTTCTGGTAATTTCAATATTTCTACTAATCTGGGTAATACTTTTTCAAAGAGGAGTCTGCGATAGGGAATATTTTCCTTCAAACCAAGGGTTCTAGCTACTTTTACTACCAGCTCAGAGCTAAGATGACTGTAATAGTCAACAAAATAATCTTCTTGATGTTCTAAATTAATATAATAATACTGGCCTGCTAAATTTTTCATAACTCGATACGCATCAAAATAACCTAATTTTAAATTTTGCCTTGCTTTTTCAGCATTAAAATTTAATGGTCCTCCCAAGTTTTCTTTAGCTTCAATATTGATAACATGGAAATTATCTAATTTTATTTTCCTCTTTCTCCCCATTCCACCAACCTGGACCGTAATTAAGGATTTATAACCCTTTTTAACCAGCATACGAATGGGTAGATTATCGTAGATTCCACCATCCAAATAGATCTTATCACCAATTTTAGCCGAACGAAAAAGCGGAAAATTGGCACTGGCAAAAAGATAATCGGCAATCTGACCTTCGGGAATGTCCTCTACAAATAATTCCAGTGCCCTGCGATCGGTAAAGGATACCGTAACCATGCCAAAAATTATATCAGATTTACGCAGCTTTTCCTCATTAACATGTTTTTTAATTAACTTCTGTAAAGGAGTAACATCAATCCCACCTTCAGCAATAATTTCCCCCAACATCTTTAAATAGTATTTAATATCATCCGGTTTTATTTCTAAATGAACTAATTTTTGTAATCTCTCTGCATCAATATTCATAACCTGCAAGGGATGAACATCATGCCAAAGCTGGTAAGCTTTATCAATTTCATGCTGAGCCACCATGGCACCGTTTAAGGCTCCCACAGAGGTGCCGCTAACTCCGGTTATCTTAACATCCATCTCTGTAAGTGCCTTGCAGACACCTATTTCATAAGCACCCTTGGCACCTCCACCCTCTAAAACCAGTCCAAATTCTTCTTTCATAATAATACCTTTTCTATCTCTCTACCTATTGTTCCACAGAACTATATTTCTTTTCATAATAGTTTAGAAAAATATCATCCAATTTTTGTTTAGGAATGTTCTTTTCTGATTTAATTTCACCGGTATAACCTATTGCAACCAGACATAAAACACGCAAATTATCCGGGATTTTTAATAAGCCTTTTACATATTCTTCTGAATCCTGACCGGTGGAAGTATGTCTTTTTCTAAGTTGTACCCAGCAACTACCCAAACCTAAGTGCTGGGCTGTGAGTATAATTAAGGTTGCAGCAATGGAAGCATCTTCTACCCAGACATCAGATTGTTTAGGATCAGCCAGTATCGCTATGACGAGAGATGATTTTGCTAAAAATTTGGATCCCTGTTCTTTTGCTTGGGATAATCTGGAAAGGATTGCCTTATCATCAATAACAATAAACTTCCAGGGATGGTTATTCTTTGATGATGGAGATAAAAGAGCCGCTTGAATAATCTGGTTAATTTTTTCCGGCTCTATTTCTCTATCTTGGAAGATGCGAATACTTCTTCTTTCTTTTATCAATGATAACATTTCAGTCCTCCTTTTTTATTATTATACTATTTATTTTGACTCATGCTATTTAGATCAGTTGAAATTAATCTTTGGTTTATCCTGATCATATTACTCAGATCATCAATTACAGAGAAAAATAGATTATTCTCCTACATTCTATCTTTTCTGCAATAATTGAGTATAATATTTTAGTCCTTCCCTTGTCTAAAGTAAATAACTGCATTAAAATAAAAAAGTGGCTTTTTAGTTCATGGCAATGAGTTAAAACATTAAATTTTTGGGGAGCTTGTTTTGCTTATTAATAAATTATTAAAGATATATTTTTCACCAACCCACTCTACTGAAAAGATTATTCTGGCTGTCGCCAAAGGATGGGGTATTTCTGAACAGAGGACTATTAGTCTTAACTCACTCGAGCAACGTCACAATTTTGAATTTAACCTTAACGCCAATGAAGCGGTTATCTTGGGAATACCTACTTATGAAGAGAGAATACCCAGTATTTTATACCCGGCACTCTGGAAAATTAGAGGGAATAATAATGCTATGGTTCTGGTAGTAACATATGGCAACATCAGTGCTGGAATAACCTTGCAACAATTGTCTAAAATGATGAGCCACCAGGGTTTTAAGATTATTGCCGCAGCTAATTTTATTAGTGAACATGCTTTTTCTCACGG
>JAQUNC010000081.1 GCA_028717805.1 Atribacterota bacterium | reverse complement strand
GGGATATTTCTTTCTGGTAAAGACCATTTTGCTTCCCGTCTTCTTAATTCCTCTTCTGATAAATTCACCGATAGTTCTCGTCCAGAAATATCTATTTTTATAATATCTCCATCCTCAATCATACCAATGGGACCTTTTTCTGCTGCTTCAGGTGAAATATGCCCAATAGCTGCACCACGGGTAGCACCTGAAAAACGACCATCAGTAAGTAAGGCAACATCATTATCCAATCCCATTCCACAAAGGGCAGAAGTTGGTGCTAACATTTCCCTCATTCCGGGACCACCTTTTGGTCCTTCAAAACGAATAACTACTACATCACCCTTCTTTATCTTACCTTCTATTATTGCCTGATAAGCTTCTTCTTCTGAATTAAATACCCTTGCTCTTCCTTCAAAAACATACATACTCTTATTTACTGCTGAAACCTTTATCACTCCCCCATCCGGAGCTAAATTTCCATAAAGCACTGCTATGCCGCTTTCCTTGCTATATGGTTCATTGAATTTTTTAATAACCTCAGTATTCTTTATCTGAGCGTGAGCAAAATTTTGCCCAATAGGTTTTCCGCTTACAGTCATTTCTTCGGTATGAATAAGGTTTTCCTCAGCTAGTTCTTTTAACACCGCTTGAATGCCTCCCGCAAAATACAAATCAGTAACATGGAAATGACTGGAGGGGGAGATCTTAGTTAAAACGGGAATAATACGACTTAATCGGTCAAAAGTCTTCAATTCCAGTTTAATGCCAGCTTCATGGGCAATAGCCAGTAGATGTAATACGGTATTGGTGGAACCGGCCATAGCCATATCAAGAGTAATGGCATTTTCAAAGGCATTAGCAGTCATTATATCTCTGGGTTTAATCTGATTACTAACCAGATTTATTATTGCCATCCCTGCCCTTTTGGCTAATTGCTTTCTTTCGCCATAGCCCACTGGAATGGTTCCATTACCGGGCAGAGCCATGCCCAGAGCTTCTGATAGGCAATTCATAGAATTAGCGGTAAACAATCCGGCACAGCTACCGGCACCGGGGCAGGCACACTGTTCCAATTTAAGTAATTCCTCTGGAGACATTTTTTGTTGCTTATACTGCCCTACAGCTTCAAAAACAGTATTTAAGTCAACATCCCTGTTGGAATATTGCCCTGGAAGCATAGGGCCACCGCTGATATAAATGGATGGTATATTTAGACGTCCGGCTGCCATTAACATACCAGGCACTATTTTATCACAATTTGCCACCAGTACCAGACCATCAAAATGATGGGCCATGGCAACTGCTTCAATGGAATCAGCTATAAGCTCTCTACTGGCTAGGGGATACTTCATGCCATCATGATTCATGGCAATGCCGTCACAAATTCCAATGACCGGAAATTCAACTGGTGTTCCACCTGTTGCTGCAATACCCATCTTTACCGCCTGTGTAATTTCATTTAATTGAATATGACCTGGTATAATCTCATTAAAGGAATTTACAACCCCGATTATTGGTTTTTCTAAATCCTCCGGGGTATAGCCCATAGCATAAAATAGAGAGCGATGAGGAGCACGACTTGCTCCTTTAGTTACCATATCACTCTTCTTTTCCATATTTTTACCCTTCCTATCTTTTTTCTCTTTCTAATAAATTTTGCATGTTAACTTTCAATATTTCTATATTTTAATTATATTATCAATATCTTTATTACAGCGATAGATTTTTTATATTATTATAAGAAAAATTTTAAAGATAAATATTAACCAATCACCATTTGATGCATCTATTAAATTTCAAATAATATAGAAACTTAAGATTTCTAAAAAAGGTGCCAGAGATAATAGAAGGTCATTACTAATGCCAACACTATCTTAACCGCTATTGAGGTAAGGCTTCCCAAAAAGGTAGCCATTCCTGCCTTGAACGCCTGGTACTGGTCTTTTCCGGCTATTAGTTCCCCTACAAATGCACCAATCAAGAGACCGAAAAAAATGCCTAATGGTGGGAAAAATATAATACCTAACAGCATTCCGACAACTGCACCTGCTATACCGGTACGTGATGCACCGAATCTTTTGGCTCCTAACAGGGGAAGAATATAATCCAGCATAGTAACCAATAATGTTAAAATGCCGAATGTTACCAGAATACTAAGACTAAGTGTTTCTTCTCCTTTAATGATATAAAGCAAAATCAAGGAAATATAGTTCAATACAATACCAGGTAAAGCTGGTATCACCACACCAATAATTCAAATAATATTTAATATAATTCCGTTAATGATCAGCATAATTATTAACCTTTTACACTTCTATTATTTTGACAATTGCTTAATTATTTCCCTACCAACGACTTTTGTAGAACTATTGCCCCCCATGTCTATGGTCTTAATTTTTCTTCCTGAAGGACTTTTTCAACTGCCTGTTCAATAGATAAGGCTATCTCTATTTCACCCAAATGCTCCATCATCATTGCTCCCGCAATAATAGTTCCAATTGGATTAGCAATATACTTATTCTTCAAATCAGGTGCAGAGCCATGAATGGGTTCGAACATAGACACTCCTTGTGGATTAATATTTGCTCCTGCCGCCATACCAATACCTCCCTGTATAGTTGCCCCTAAATCGGTAATAATATCTCCAAACATATTAGGAGATACAATGACTTCAAATCTTTCCGGTTGACTAACAAAGAACATAGTCATTGCATCAATAAAATAGTAATCTGTTTTAAGATCAGGATAATTAACAACAGTATCTTTAAAAACATCTCTCCAAAGCTGATACATATCTGGAAGTACATTAGCCTTATCTACAGTAGACACATTGGATAAATTCTTCTTTCGAGCAAAATCAAAAGCATATTTTATTATTCTTTCTGAACCTTTTCTGGCTAATAAGCCTAATTGGCAACCAACCTCTTCCTGTTCAGTAACCTGAAAATCAAACTGAATATCCATCTGGTATAAATCCCTGCTTAAAAAACGCTTTTTTTGATGCCGACTATTATTAAAGCGTCCTCCGATATCTATATAGAAATCTTCTGTATTTTCTCTGATAACATAAAAACTAATATCATGATAATCTTTATATCTTAAGGGGCTTGGGATACCTGAATATAATTTAACCGGCCTAAGATTAATATATTGGTCAAAATCAAATCTTATTTTTAACAATATTTCTGTTTCCTGTATCTCAGGCTTGACCTTAGGATCTCCAATTGACCCAAGATAAATAGCATCCATATCCCTTATCTCAGTTAGTGCGCTTTCTGGTAATAATACATCCTTTTTCAAGTAATACTCTGCACCAAAAGGATGTTTGTGCCAATTAATTTTTACTTCATGAGATTGGCAAGCAAATTCAACAACTTTTATATCTTCCTCTATTTTTTCTCCTTTTTATTTCATTCTTGGTGTATTCGACTAATCCTCCTGCCGTAATTATTTCTTGAATAAAAGCAGGCATAGAATTTATATTAAATTCTATTTTTCTGGTTATATTTTTTATAACACCCTGTTCAAGGAGAACCTCTAAAATCTCCCCCTGTTCAGAATTATCAAATACTTCAGCCGAATCAAATATAGGCAACCCAATGTTGATAGCATTTCGATAAAAAATGCGAGCAAATGATTTGGCAATAACATAAAAAATACCAGCTGTTTTAATAGCTAGCGGTGCATGCTCCCTGGAACTGCCACAACCAAAATTTTCACCCGCCACAATTATATCACCCTTCTTCATCTCATTCACAAAATCCCGATCATAATCTTCCATACAATGTGACGCTAGTTCTAATGAATCAGAAGTATTTAAATATCTTGCGGGAATAATAACATCTGTATCAATATTGTCTCCAAATTTCCAAATATTACCCTTTATAATCATATTATAAAACCTCCTCGGGACTTGAAATTTTCCCAGTAAT
>JAQUNC010000080.1 GCA_028717805.1 Atribacterota bacterium | reverse complement strand
AAATTGGGCAAAAATGAAAAAGGTGAAGAGATGATTGTTCCAGATACTGATTCAAAGTTAGTCGTTTATTTCCCTACGGAGAAAGTTACCTATTTAAATTTTCTTATTCAAGGTCCATACATAACCACATCAAGCCGTGAAAATATTCCGTTAGAAGACAAGCAAAATAAAAAGCTATTAGGGGAACATGCGAAACTCATTGCTGAGAGTCTATCCATTATTAGAGATTTAGGTTTTTTGAATATAAATTTTTTGGACCTTTTACCGATACATCCAGATAATAAAGACAAAGAGATAGTTTATTCAGTAATATTCGATAAAGTCAAAGAAAGGCTTTTAAATGAAAAATTGTTGCCTACAACTGATAGTATCTACGCAAAAGCCAGTGAGGTTTTATTAGCCAGAGGGAAAGACCTGCCTGATTTATTAGATCAAAAAGATCTTCAAAGATTATTTTCTAAGAAATACTGGTTAGATATCAACATAACTTATGATAAAACCAGAGAATTAAGGGATTATATTATCAATGAACTTAAAGTTGAAGAAGTTGATTTTGAGAGTTTTGCCAGAAAAATAAATGTTGATTTTTTGCAGCCCAAGTCTGACAGGTGGATGATTGATTTATATAGTAGATTATTAGATCAAAAGTCACTTTGGATTGAAAATAGATTCAACCAACCAGGTATTTTGAGGAATAAACCAATAATAAGACTGAAAAATGGTGAACACATAGTTCCTTTTAATGATAATGGAGACCCTCAGGTTTATTTGCCCACAGGAGATAAAACAAATTATAAAACCGTTAAGAAGAATCTCTTAGAAAACGATCTTTCTCTAAAGTTTTTAGAAGAATTAGGATTGAAAAAACCGGACCTTTTTGCTGAGGTCAGAGAATTTATATTGCCTAAATATCAGAAAGAAAACCCTGAGAAAGATGGAGATTATTATAGAGATTTTGAGAAACTTATAAAAGTTTATGAAAATGAGGAAATACCTGAAAACAAGAAAAGAGAGTTTTTAAATGAATTATCTAACTTATCCCTAATTATCTCTTCTAAGAATAATGGAGAAGAAATTTGCCTCAAGAAGCCAACAGAAATATATTTTAGCAATGATGATCTAATAAATTATTTTAAGGAATACGCAGATGTATACTTTGTTAATAGTCTCCTTTACAAGAATTTTGACAAGCATAAACTGGAAGTGTTTCTCAGAAGATTAGGAGTTGAAGATAAACCAAGGAGAATTGAAATCAAGGCCAATCTATCTGATGAAAAGAAAAGAGAGTTACGATCGAGAAGATATGGAGGTAGATATGTTGGTTGGACGAGGGATATTTCTGAAAAGGATTATAAATATGAAGGATTGGAAAATTGCTTTGAACAATTTTCTTTTGAGAAATCAATGTTACTTTGGACATTTTTGCTTAAAAATATTGAATCTCTAGAAAGCTATGAGGCTAAAAGATTTTTTGAGGGAGAGTATCGTTGGAAATACCGTTATGATTATACAGAAATATTTGATGCTAAATTCTTAAAACTATTACAACAAAAAAAATGGTTAATTGACAAGAATGACATATGTAGAAAGCCATCAGATATTACTGTTCTAGAATTACCTGAAGAATATATAAAGAAAAGTACCAACATTGATCTCTTAAAAGAAAAACTCGGATTCAAACCAGATATATATGATCAGCTGCCAGAAGAGTGGAAAAATAAGTTGGAGATTATAAAAGAAATTTCTGCTGAAGACCTCAAAATGCTTATTGTCAAACAAAAAAAGAAAGATTTACCAAAAGCAGAAGGAGAAAGTACCAATTGGAATCCAGAATATAAGCCCGGAGAGATTGATGTTCCTATTAAAGAGTTTAAACCAGATAGAATTATAACTCCTGACCGGGGTGGACAGAGTTATATGCTAGAAATAAACACTAGTGGAGGTTTAAAAGGCACGGAAGAAACCAATAACGTGAAAGATATTCCTGAAGTGATAAATCATGACGATGTAAAGAAAATAGGAGAGTATGGTGAGGAGATAGTTTATCATGCTTTATTAAGTGAGTATAAAGAGAAAGGCACTGTTGCTGAAACAGGTTTTGGATTTAAAGTAGTAAATAAAATCAATGAAGAGCTGGAAATATTTTGGTTAAATAAACTTAGCAACATCGGTAAAGGCTATGATTTTGTGACAAAGAAAAATAGAAAAGAAATTGAATATATTGAAGTAAAAACAAAGATACATGAAGACAATGAACTGATACAGGTTACCGGGCCTCAATGGGAATTTGCTAGGAAGTTATACGAACGAAGAGAGGGAGAAAAATATTTTATATATTTAGTCACCAATGCTGGAAAATCAAATGTTAGCATAAAAAAAATCAGAAATCCGATTAAGCTTTGGAAAGAGGGAAGACTTTATGCACATCCAATTAACTTAAGTCTATGAATTTAACGAAAGACTTGATTAAAAAAACCAATGTGAAAATGAATAATAGAAAGTTTAGATTTTACCATTTAACATATAAAAAAATAATGCTTTCAAAGGGATTTTGTAATAACTGAAAAAGCGTAAGAAAAAAGACAAGATTGAAGTTGAATTTTTGCCAAAAAGGACTCTAGTGGAAGAACTAAAATCTAGAAAGGTAAAAAAAGAAAAGAAGTATAGTATTGAATATTTAAAGTCAGCTCATAAGCACTCTATATTTCATAAAAAGGAAATCATGGAGAGTAGACTATGTGGTTGCTTTCATTGTCTGCAAACTTTTTACCCAGATGAAATATTTAACTGGTGTGATGAGGATAATCCAAAAGGTGCAACTGCCTTGTGTCCTTTTTGCTATGTGGATGCTGTTATCGGCTCTAAATCCGGATTTCCGGTTGATGACCCGGAATTTCTTGAGGAGATGCAAAGACATTGGTTTGGATGAGGTTGTATAACACTTCTCAGTTAATTTACCACAATCCCACTTGTATAATTACCCACGTAATGATATGATAATAAAAAAATGTCTATGAGGTAAAAAATGAGCAAAAATGAAACCATAGAGAAAGATAATCAAAAATTTATACCATTTGATATTAGGTTTATAGATTCAAAAAATAGGGTCACTTTAGGAGAAAAGATTATTAAAAAAATTTCCGGACAAAACAAAGTAAATCAATTTCAAATTTTTATCGGACAGGATGGAGATATACTTTTAAGACCTTTAACTGCTATTCCCAGCAGGGAAGCCTGGATTTATGAAAAGCCTGAATTAATTGGGCAGATAAGGAAGGGCTTGCAAGAGGTAAAAGATGGTAAAGTAGAAAAAATTGAGAATCTTGAAGAACTTTAGGAATGATTGATGAAATTCAACATATACTTCACACCAACTTCCAGGAAAACATTAATACAGATAAAAAAAGATCCCGGTAAGAATAAAGATTATAAAGCAGTTAAAAAGGCAATTATTCTGCTGTCGGAAAATCCCAGGCATCCGGGGTTGCAAACACATATTATATATTCAATTAAAGGACCTTCAGGAGAAAAAGTTTTTGAAGCTTACGCACAACAGAATACTCCTTCTGCTTATCGTATATTTTTTTGTTACGGACCTAATAAAAAAGAAATTACCATTATTGCAATCATTCCTCATCCATAGTGAGCTGTTGGCACAGAAGAAGCAAAAGGACAGACTTCACAAGTTCACATTATAGCAAATAATGGTTATTGAATAGTACCATTTGACATAAAACACGAAATAGAGTTTAAGAAGAGGTCATTTTGTATAATACAAAAATCAAAGGGGGGATTATATGTCCACTTGATGATGAATAAAAGATAAAAGGGGTCAAATCTTTATCATTGACAGTTATTTCTTTGATAATGTTTCTTAAGAAAGTAATTACAAATTAGCGGTGGGAATGAAGTTTTATTTATTTTCTACTATTGAATTTGATATCCCTGATCCTGTTACTTTAATTGAATGCTATTGTTACCAGAGTGACTTTATATAAGAATTTTTTACATTCTTTGGTGATCTTATTTGAAAGCTGAAAGATTGAAGAATAAAAAGGGGATTTGCTGGACATCAATCAGACGATAATGAATTGTCCTTGCTAAGAT
>JAQUNC010000079.1 GCA_028717805.1 Atribacterota bacterium | reverse complement strand
GATATTAACATTCAAGAGAATACCATTCATGGTTTAATTGGACCAAACGGTGCAGGGAAATCTACTTTTTTTAATGTTGTTTCCGGATTATTTCCACCAACAGAAGGAAAAATATATTTTAATTCTGTGGACATTAGTAATATGCCTGCAGAAGATATTAATAGAATGGGAATCAGTAGAACATTTCAAGCCGGAAAATTGGTATCAAATATGACAGTTTTGGATAATGTTATGTCGGGAAGGTATAATTTCAAACAAAACCCCATTAAATCTTTCTTTTTAAATCCCTTACAATTTAATAAGCAAGAAAAAGATATTAAAAAGCAAGCGGAAAGGGTTTTCAAATTTATTAACATATCAGACTTTGCAGATCGCTGGACTAATGAATTGGTTTGGGTAGAGCGCCAGTTAGTACAGATAGCTCGTGCTTTAATATCAAATCCTAAACTTCTCATGCTTGATGAACCCACCTCAGGGATGGGCATTGAAGAATCAAGAGAAGTCGCAAAAATTATCAGGCAAATTAACAAAGAAGGAGTTACTATTATTGTTGTAAGCCATGATATGAATTTTATTACTGAAATCTCTGAATGGATTACCGTTCTTGATTTTGGAATAAAAATAAGTGAAGGAACTCCCGAACAAGTTCAGAGAGATCCCAGAGTATTGGAGGCTTATCTTGGAGAAGAAAAGTAATATTTTAGAAACCGAAAATCTTTCAATTACATATGGACCTATTAAAGCTGTCAAAACGGTTAGTATTGAAATAAAACAAGGAGAATTTGTAGCATTAATTGGTGCAAATGGAGCTGGCAAAACATCTTTGTTAAAGGCAATACTTGGAATTCAGAGACCAGATAAAGGTAATATTCAATTTTTGGGAAAAGACATTACTCGACAATCCACTGATAAGATTGTAAGTTTAGGCTTATGCCTTATTCCGGAAGGACATGTTATTTTCACTTCCATGACAGTGTTAGAAAACCTACAATTGGGAGCCTATCATGATTATGATAATTTTGAAAAAAATCTTGAAAGAGTTTTTGCATACTTCCCTATTTTACAGGAAAGAAGCAACCAAATAGCCGGAACATTAAGCGGAGGAGAACAACAAATGCTGTCTATGGGGCGTGCCTTAATGTCTAAACCTAAATTAATTCTAATAGATGAACCTTCTTTGGGATTAGCCCCCAAAATTGTAACAGAAATTTTTAATATTCTTTTAGAGTTAAATAAAGAGGGATATTCTATACTATTAGCCGAACAAAACGCTAAAAAGGCTTTAGAATGCAGTCATCGTTGTTATGTAATGCAAACTGGCGAAATTGCTATGACTGGATTTTCTGGTGATATTATAGATAATCCCAAGATTCGACAAGCTTATCTTGGTGGTCATTAATAAAAGAACTAAAATAAATCGTTTTATCTAATTTGTCAGGGAGAGATATTGATGGAAATATTTATAGCTCAATTAATAAGCGGTTTAGCCTTAGGAAGCATTTATGTTTTGTTGGTTACTGGTTTTAATTTAATGCTTTTGGTAGCCAAAATCATTCAATTTGCTTACCCCCAGATTGTGGTTATTTCTATGTATACCTGCTGGTGGGTTTTACAATTCAGCAACAATATTTTTTTAGTTATTCTGGCTGGTTTATCTGTTTCAATTATCTTAAGTATGTTAAGTGAACCTATTTTTAGAAAAATCAATAGTACACCGGATGTGGATATTAATGCCTCTTTTATTGCCTCAATGGGTATGGCTATGATCGCAATGGATATTATGTCCCATTCTATTAACTACGGATTTCCAGTTTCTTTTCCCTATAAATGGATTGGTGGAAGCATTCTGAGTTTTGGATTAATTACTTTATCCAAAGGGCAGTTATTTGCTTTAGGAGGTGGAATTATTGCCGTATTAATCTTTTTTTATCTTCTTTACCATACTAATCAGGGGAGATTCTTTAGGGCTATTGCCGAAAATCTCTTTGCAGCTAGCTTGGTGGGTATTCCAATTGTCAAAACCAGCATATTTAGTTATTTAATTGTCGGCATTTTAGGTGGTTTTTCAGCTCTGCTTTTTTCAATGCTAATAGGCTCTGCCTCTCCCTGGTTAGGTGAATTTGTTGCTTTAAAAATGCTGGCTGTATCAATTGTTGCTGGTTTGGGCAATTTAAAGGGAGGATTGGTTTGCGGATTAATGTTAGGTATTATAGAGTCTTTAGCAGTAGGATATATTTCTGGTTCATGGTCAAATGTCATTGCGTTTGTGGTAATGTTGATTGTTGTTCTGATTAAACCCCAGGGTTTATTTGGTACCAAAATATGATTATAATTATTGACATAAGGAGGTTCTATCTTGTCTGAAGTAACATATTATTTCCTGGGATTCACTGCTATTTATATACTAATGGGATGGGCGCTTTATTTAACCTATAGAGTAGGGCAACTACATTTTTTGATTGTAGCATGTATGGCGATATCAGCTTATTTTGGCGGTTATGCGGCTAAAGAATGGGGTTGGCCTTTTGTTTTAGTTTTAATTTCAGGAATATTAATAAGTACAGTAATCGGATTCATCTTTTCCCTGGCTATTGGGAAAGCTCCTTGTTTTACAGTGGTGATTGTGGGATTGACCTCTATCTTTATTGTTAAGACAGTTATTGAGAATTGGAAACTTTTAGGTGGAACGATTGGGTTTTTTCATGTTCCTTCTGTAAATAATATACTATTTATTATATATTTTTTATTAATTATAACGGGATCTTTGATTTACAGGATTGATCATTCACGTTTAGGCAGAGCCGCATCTGTTGTTTTTGTAGATAGAGAGGTAGCCATCACGTTAGGTGTTGATATAAAAAAATTGGGCATGTTTTTTCAAATTACATCATGTGCCATTGCAGGAATGTCTGGCATTTTGGATGTCTTTCTAGTTAGAAGCCTATCACCTGAATTTTTTAGTTTCAGCATGATTGGATATTTAATGTGCATACTTTTTGTAGGTGGATATACCACAATGTGGGGAGTAATTCCATCTGCCTTTTTGTTACAGGGAATTCCTTTGATATTTTCTAGTAACATTGCTTCTTGGCGCCAGGTTATATATGGAGCTTTGTTGGTGATTATTATCTTGTTGCGACCAGAAGGCATGATTACTAGAAAAATGCTATGGAATATGAAACCAAAAGTACCTCAACAAGCTATTAATAAATAATTCAATAAGATAATCTAACTTTACAGCGATAGAAAAATAGTACTAATGGGAGAAATAATTAATAAAAAGAAAGGAAGGCCAATAAGGGTTATCGTAGGAAGAAAAAATGTAAACTTAAACAGATATTCAGTTAAAAAATTTATAGAGTTAATAATCTTCAGGAGGAAAAAAAGATGAAGAATAAAATATTATGTTTTTTACGTATTTCAATATTCATAATTGGAATCTTGTTTATTACTACAATGAATATTTCCGGACAGAATGTGTTAGTAGAAGAGTGGAAAATACCTTTTTTAAACACTGTAACAGGTCCTATTGCAAGCATTGGTGAATATATGTCCTGGAGTGCTAATCGAGCTGCCGAAGAGATTAATGCTGCTGGAGGTGTAAGAGGCAAGCCAATTACAATTAAAATTATTGATACCGGTGTCAATAAGGAAAAAGCCATGGAAGAGATGGCTAAATTGATTGATTGGGCATTAGTGGTGATGGGTCCGGTTCCAGAAGCATGTATTATGGCAGCTGTCCCTATAGCAGTAGAAGCTGGATTATTTTCTATGGTTTCTTCTACTAGCTACGAATATGCAGTGGAATATTTTCCCTGGACTCTATCCTGGTATCCCATAACCGAAGAAAAACTACCACCTATAACTGCTGCTTGGGCAGAATTGCATCCAGACATGAAGACGGTAGTCCAATTTGTTGAGAACTGGGCAGCTTGGCCTCCAATGGCGGAAGCTCATGCTATAGGATTGGAATCAGCAGGAGTAGAAATATTGCGACAGGTTGACGTTCCTACTGATGCGATTATGTTTGATTCTCTGGTTTTGAGAGCCTTAGCACAGAAGCCTGATGGAATTGTACTTACCTGTAATTCGGAAAAAGCGGCAAAAATAATAGTTGAATTGGTAAAAAGAGGATGGGAAGATAAGTCAAAAATATTAGTTTTCAGCAGTGCTGATGATACCGCATTGTATACTACTGGGGGGGAATATTTAGAAGGGATTTCAATTTATAATTATATTGATTTGAATTTAAATGACT
>JAQUNC010000078.1 GCA_028717805.1 Atribacterota bacterium | reverse complement strand
AAAAAGAAGAATTGAATATTTCAGAATTTAAAAAAGAACCTTTGCAATCAAATCGTATCTGGATAAATGACCAGCCAATTGAAAATATAATCAAAGGAGATGTCGGGCAAAGTCCCTGTTGTGATGCGTGCGGCCTTTCAGATTGTCGGACTGTTGAAATAGGCGGACATACCTATGAAACAATTCCTGCTGATCTGATAATCCAAGCCTCTCTAATTGTTGCAAATAAGATCCTATCTTCAAAAAAGTCTCATTCTTGTTGTTAGAATAATTACCTGATAATTTATTTTTTTAAATGGATTATTAAAATATTTTGAAAATTAAATTATTAAGTAGATTGACAGAGGAATATAATAGCTATAGAATTAATGATAATATAATTTTTTGCACTTCAATTTTCTATTAATTTTTTTTGAAAGAGAAGAAAATTATGAAATTCTTAATTCATCCTGATAAGTATGCTAACCTGAGAATAATTGGATTTCCTATTTTTGTCTTCTTTGTGCCTGGCTGACGCTGTTTTATTACAAAATAGCGGTCGGCTATATAATACCTTACTAAAATTAAACACTATTCAACAACTTCAAATCACATTAATCTTTTGATTTTATTATCCAAGTAAACCTTATTTATAGCTGATACAGCTAATCACCAGATGTCCTGTTTGCTTGTTATATTTCCTTTAAATTTATTCTTGTCTGGTTTTACACATCATATATTAAACAAACTCGAAAAGACCTGGCTAAGCCAAAAAAGCTGAAATAGGGGGGGGTGAAACAGATGGAAGATAAGAAAAAGAGACTGATGCAGATGGTATCTGCTGCTGGCTGAGCAGCAAAGTTAAGTTATCAGGATCTCGGTGAGATTCTCAAGAAATTCAATCATATTAAAGATGAAAATATCTTAAGCAGTTTTGAATATAACGAAGATGCAGCAGTGTATCGTATTACTCATGATATTGCTATTGTCTTTACAGTTGACCTTATCACACCAATAGTGGATAATCCTTATATTTTTGGCCAGATTGCTGCTGCCAATGCGTTAAGTGATGTCTATGCTATGGGTGGGAAACCACTGTTAGCTTTGAATATTACCTGTTTTCCCGATAGTCAGATAGGAGATTTAAACGAAATCATCATGGGTGGATTGGACAAAGTACAGGAAGCTGGTGCAATTCTTGCCGGAGGCCACAGTTTACAGGATAAGGAGCCTAAATACGGTTTAGCCATTTTGGGGACTGTTCATCCTGAAAAAATAATTAAAAATCATACTCCCCGGGAAGGAGATGCATTAATATTAACCAAACCCCTGGGTACCGGTATTATCTCTACTGCCCTGAAAGCAGAAATAATCAGTGAAAATAAGGCAACAGATGCCATTAACTGGATGAGAAAACTGAATCATATCCCTGAAGAAGTTTTAAATTTAGCTATTCACAGCATGACAGATATTACCGGCTTTGGATTATTAGGTCATCTCAGTGAAATGATGATAAACAAAGATTTATATGCTGAAATCCAGGTAAATAAAACTCCAATCTTAACTGGAGCATATGAACTTGCCTGTCAGGATATTATTCCAGGAGGAAGTATAGTTAACCAAAAGACATTTTCCTGTGGTGTTAAAAAAGAAACAGAAATATACCCGGCCAAAGAAATACTGTTGTATGATGCCCAGACTTCCGGCGGACTTTTAATCTCAGTCAGTGAGGAAGATGCTCAACAATGCTTATCATTATTAAAAAATGGGGGATTTGTTGACAGTAAAAGGATTGGACAGATAAGAAAAGATCCTTCCAGAAAAGAAAAAATCATTTTAATTCAATAAATAAATCTAAATAGAAAGGAAATATTTTATGAGCTTGAAAAATTGGTTTCTTTCCCGAAAAATAATTATTATGACCGGAGCCTTCATCGGTATTGCGGCAACTGTTCTACAAAAATTAGGCAATCCTGCAAATATGGGTATCTGTGTAGCCTGTTTTGAACGGGATATTGCCGGTGCTTTAGGGTTTCACCGGGCAGCGGTAGTTCAGTATATCAGACCTGAGATTATAGGCTTTGTCCTGGGCTCCCTGATTGCTGCCCTGGTCTTCAAAGAATTTAAGCCTAGAGGAGGTTCATCTCCCCTGATCCGCTTTGTCTTAGGTTTTCTGGCTATGACTGGATCTCTCGTTTTTCTGGGTTGTCCATGGAGAGCCCTGCTGCGTTTATCCGGCGGAGATGGTAATGCCCTCTTCGGCATTGCAGGATTAGTAGCTGGCATCTCGATCGGTATTTTCTTTATCAAATCCGGTTATAATCTGGGACGTAATGAAAGAAGCAGACCTCTGGCAAGCTGGATTCTACCTTCAGTTATGGCAGGACTTTTGTTGTTGCTTCTCTTCAGAACTCAATTGCCCACCGGAGTTGTGTTTTTCAGTATAGAAGGTCCTGGTTCTCAACATGCTCCGGTCCTGATTGCCTTGATGATTGCCTTAATTATTGGTTTTGTTGCTCAGAGAACCAGGTTTTGCACAGTTGCAGCTGCCAGGGATGTTCTTCTGATTAAAGACACTTACCTGTTTACAGGGGTAGTCAGCTTATTGATAGCAGCCTGGATCAGCAATATTATATTGGGACAATTTAATCCGGGATTTCAAAGCCAGCCTGTAGCTCATACCAATCAGATCTGGAATTTCGGAGGAATGGTTTTAGCTGGACTCGCCTTTACGCTGGCAGGAGGTTGTCCTGGTCGTCAGCTCTTTCTTTCCGGAGAAGGAGATACTGATGCTGCAGTATTTGTTTTAGGTATGATTTTTGGCGCAGGTTTTGCCCACAATTTTGCTACCGCCAGCTCCGGCAGCGGGCCAGGTGCCTGGGGACCTGCGGCAGTCATCGTGGGATTGATTATCTGTCTATTCATTGGATTCAGTATGAGTGATTTAACCAAGAATAAAAAGGAGGTATCATTTTAATGGTTGAAAAATTTGATGTAAGAGGGCTATCCTGTCCGCTTCCGGTGGTTAAGGTTAGGAATAAATTAACAGAATTGAAAGAAGGATTATTAGAAGTACTGGTAGATACCGGAACAGCCAAAGATAACATCATCCGCATGGCTGTCAATAATGGCTGGAAGGTAGAAGCAAAAGAACAAGGGGAAGAATACTTATTAATCATAACTAAATAGGTTACCAAACAGGAAAGGAAAACAATGATTTATTTTGACAATGCGGCAACCTCTTATCCTAAACCGAAAGAGGTGTTAGAGGCTATTATTGATTTTACAGAAAATATCGGAGCAAGTCCCGGACGTTCAGGACACCGGCTATCTATTGAAGCAGGGAGAATTCTTTATCAATGCAGGGAAAACCTGGCTGAACTGTTTAACGCTTCTGATCCCTTGAGAATTATTTTTACCCTGAACATAACAGAAGCCATCAATCTGGTATTAAAAGGTTTAATGCGTGCAGGAGACCATGCCCTCACCAGCAGTGTAGAGCATAACTCTGTCATGCGCCCCTTGCGGGAACTGGGGAAGAACGGTGTTCAGGTGCAGGTTATCCCCTGCTCCACTGATGGTATGCTTGAACCAAAAAATATCGAAAAAGCTATTAAAGATAACACTACTCTCATTCTCCTGAATCATGCTTCAAATGTAACCGGTACCTTGCTGCCTATTCGTTCTATCGGTGAAATAGCCAGAAAAAGAAACATCCTTTTTCTGGTTGATGCTGCTCAGACTGCAGGCGCCTACCCATTAGACATGGAAAAGGAACATATTGACCTGCTGGCATTTACAGGTCATAAAGGCCTCTTTGGACCGACAGGCACCGGGGGACTGGTCATAGGAGAAAGAGTTGATATTCACAGGATTATTCCTCTCAAGACCGGAGGGACTGGCAGCCGGTCAGAATCGGAAATCCATCCTGATTTCCTGCCTGATCGGTATGAAAGCGGGACACCAAATATAGCCGGAATAGCTGGACTGAATGCAGGAATCCGTTACATTCTTAAAAGAGGAATCACGCAGATACACCAGCAGGAGATGTTCTTAACTAATAAATTAATTTCAGGTTTAAAGGAAATACCTGAGATTACCGTATACGGTAAAAACAGTATTGAAAACCGGGTAGCTGTGGTTTCTTTTAATATTCAGAATCAATCTCCCTCTGATATCGGTTTAAAACTTGATGAAGACCATGATCTTATGTGCCGGGTTGGCTTGCATTGCTCCCCTGCTTCCCATAAGACCATAGGAACTTTTCCCACTGGAACAGTCCGTTTCAGTATGAGTATCTTTAATACGGATGAAGATATAAAAAAAGCAGTTAAAGCTGTCAGCATAATAGCAAAAGAAAATAAACAGAAAGGTTAGCAAAATGACTGAATCAGGACAAAAAGGCGTTGTTATCTTTTATTCAACCAGAGGGGCTATCAAAACAGAAAGTTTAGCAAAGAAACAAGGGCTTGTTGTTAAGCTTATCCCGGTGCCCCGTCATTTAAGCT
>JAQUNC010000077.1 GCA_028717805.1 Atribacterota bacterium | reverse complement strand
GCTTTATAGAGCGAAATATAGAAATACTGGCGGATAACCAGGTTAAACAAAGTGTCAGCTGGGATAGTATACAATGGTATGGAACCGGAAGGCCATTGCTTTGCTACCAACTCCCTGAGCCAATCAGGGTCTAAAGGATATAACTGAAAATGACCTGGTTTAAAAGAAGAACTGCTTGTTGGACGGTTAAAAAAAAGATGGATATGAGATACCCTTTTCTGGAAACGCCATTTTTCTATTATTAAGAGTACCTCTTGAATGGTACTATCCAGATTATAGCGAAAATTAGGAAAATCAAGCTTATAATTTGTCGAAATTCCAATATCCTTCAAAGGCTCTAAAATCCTATCTCCCAGAACACAGGCAGTCACTGAAGACTGCTGTTTTAAACCCCTTTCTTTCATCCAGGAATCCAGCTTATTAACGACTGGTAAATTAAAATTACCGGCCATTCCTCTTTGTGCACCAAAAACAATGATACCGATTGATTTAATATCATCAGTAGCGGGTGCCTTTAAAATCTCAGAATTTTCTTTTAAAACTATCTGCAAACCAGCTTCAATATTCTGATGGTAATAATTTATAGCACTAACTGCTTTCTCATAGGCATGAATATTCACCGCAGCCAGGGCTTTCATTGTTTTTACCACTGAGTGCATATCTTTTGCACTCTCAATTTTCCTGCGAATTGTCTCCAGCATCTGCATAATCAGTATCCTTCACAATTGAATCAATTATCTCCTGAATAAAATAAGTCAATCTCTCTTTATCATCAGAAGATAATGTTTTATTATTATTAATTTTCTCGGTAATTCCAGAAAATTTATCTTTAGTGCTCTCTTTAACCCTCTTTTTAAATATACTAATTTTACTAATAGGGATTTTGTCCAGCAAACCACGGGAAACAGCTAAAAGAAGGATAATTTGCTCTAAAACCGAATAGGGTTCATATTGTTTCTGTTTTAATATTTCCCTTATCCTTCTGCCCCGGGTTAAAGTTTTTTTGGTATTTTCATCCAATTGAGTTCCAAAACGGGAAAAAATCTCCAGTTCCTGGAACTGAGAATAACTTAACCGTAAATCCCCCACCACCTGGCGGTACGCTGCCAGTTGGGTTTTCCCTCCAACGCGGGAAACCGATTTGCCTACATCCACTGCCGGTAGAATACCACCCTGGAATAATTGGGGTGAAAGATATATCTGCCCATCAGTAATCGATATTATATTAGTTGGTATATATGCTGATAAATTCTGGGCTTCTGTTTCAATAATCGGTAAGGCTGTTAAAGAGCCTCCCCCGTATTCTTTTTTCAAATGAGTAGCCCTTTCCAAAAGGCGGGAGTGAATATAAAAAATATCACCCGGGAATGCCTCCCTTGCCGGTGGCCTTCTCATTAATAATGATAACTCACGATAAGAACGGGCATGCTGGGTTAAATCATCATAAATAACAAGAACATCTTTGCCTTTTCTCATAAAATATTCTCCGATACTGGTGGCAGCATATGGGGCAATATAATTAAGTCCAGGCGCCTCATCACCGGAGGCTATTAAAACAATACTATAATCCATGGCTTGAGATGATTTTAACCTGGAGATTACCCTTGCAACAGAAGATATTTGCTGGCCAATTGCACAATAGATGCAGACAACATCTCCATTATTCTGATTTAAAATAGTATCAATGGCAATGGCTGTTTTGCCTGTCTGACGGTCGCCTAAAATCAATTCTCTTTGACCTCTGCCAACCGGAATTAAAGAATCAACTACCAATAGTCCGGTTTGCAAAGGGGTATTTACAGGATCCCTATCCATAATGGGGGCAGCATCCTGTTCAATTGGTGCATACTCTGTTGACCTGATAGCCCCTTTTTCATCAAGAGGTCTGCCTACAGAATCTATAATACGACCAAGGAGAATTTCACCAACCGGGACACTCATAACCCTATCGGTTCGTTCTACCTCATCAGTCGAGCCAATAGATGTTGCTTCATCTAAAAGTATAATGTCCACACTATCAGCATTAAGGTTAAAGACCATTCCCAATTGTCCTTTTTTAAAACGGACAATCTCCCCTGATTTCACATTGGGAAGGCCATTTACCTTTACAATATTTTTACCAACTGAAGTAATGATTCCAATTTCCTGGAAATCAAAGGATGCTTCCTGCTTTTTTATAACCTTTTTCATTCTGGAAAAAGTTTCTTTTATATGATCCTGTAGAGGCATATTTTGAATTAATTCTTTCATCAAATCTATCTCCAAGAGAACTTATTCTTCTTCTTTTTCTTCTGTGCTATCTTCTTCTTTGTTGTCGATATTCTGTTGATTCTCAACTTCTTCAAATAATTTTTGTAAGTTCTTTTCCAGGGAATTGAGATAACTTTCTATACTCCAGGAAATCTTTTTCCCTTTTGCCCTTAATTCAATTCCACAGATAAGGTCTTCAGATTCTTTAAAACTAATATCTATTTCATCCTGAAGAAGCCTTTTTAATTTATCGGTAATCTTTTCTTTTTCTTTTTTCTGCAATTGAAAGGCGGTATTTATTTCTATTACTTGTTTTGCGTCTAAATCAGATAACTTAAATCCCTGTCCATTATTGTCTTTTGCAGCTTCTAATTGTTGTAAAAAACTGTCTATTAATTGATTTTCTAATTTTTCATTTGCCAGATCTGCCAGGACCTTTCTGGAAATCTGGCATACCTGCTGGCAGGAAAGTTCTTTTAATTCTTTTAAAAAGGCATTACGCTGTTTAAGGATAGAATTTTTCCAATCTTTTTCTTCTTCATTTACCGCTTGCCTGGCCTCTTCCATCATTTTTTCCCGTTTAGCCTGGAGCTCTTTTTTCATTTGGGCAAGGTCATTATCCCAATTTTCTTCCATCTTTTCCCTGATTTTCCGCTGTTTTTTAATCTCCTCTTCAGCTTCTTTCTGCTGTTTTTCGGCACTGTCTATCTGCTGTTTAATCTGTTCTTCTCTTTCGTCAATAATGCCGATAATTTGGTTAAAAAGAAACTTTTTCAGTAATATGACCAGAATCAAAAAATTGAAAATCTGTGCTATTACTGTAAACATATCAATTATCATATAATTCACCTTATTGACTTAAAATATAATTCCAGAAGGGATTGGCAAAGATAAGAATTACCGAGATTACCAGACAATAAATAGCTGTAGATTCAACCATGGCTAAACCAACAAATAATGTTCTGGTAATAGTATTTGCTTCATCCGGTTGCTGGGCAATGGCACCCAGCGCCCGGGCTAAGGCCATACCCTCCCCGATAGCCGGACCAATAGAACCGATAGCTATGGTAATACCAGCTGTAAAAATGGAAACTGCACTTATGATATCAATACTACTCATTTTTCTCACTTCCTTCATTATTATTTTTTTGGTATAATTCGCCCTCTGCCTGGGTAGCAGAAGCGATATAAACGGTAGCCAAAACAGTAAAGATATAAGCTTGTATCTGACCAATTAATAATCCCAATACCTGCATAATAATCGGTAAAAATAAGGGGGCAATAATCAGTAGAATTCCGGCAATTAAGGTGCCGCTCATAATATTCCCAAACAAACGTACTGCCAGAGCCAGGGTTCGCGATAACTCCCCGATAATATTAAAAGGCAGCATTAGAACAGATGGTTCCAGATATTGCTTTAAATAATTCTTGACACCAACTTTGGCAATTCCGAAGATGGGAATGGCAAAAAATACACAAACCGCCAGAGCTGCTGTCGTTGACAGTGAAGAAGTAGGCGGATGATACCCGGGAACAATAGCGAGCAGGTTAGAAATGGAAATAAATAAAAAGAGGCTGCCCAAAAAAGGAATAAATTGATCCGGATTTTGCCGGGTAATTTCTTTAATCTGTTGACGGATATAGGTGATTATTACTTCCAGGGCAATCTGCCAGCGACTAATGTCATGTCCTACCTTTAAATCTTTTGTAGCCAACCAGCTAATTAGTACTAATACAATCATTACTACCCAGGTAAATACGATAGTGGCATTTAAATGAATGCCATTCCACTGAAAATAGATAATGGCATCAGGTGTTATTTCCATAACTATTGCTCCTTCTTATCTTTCTTCAGATAACTATCACCCAGCAAGCGTGATAATATAATCCGGGCTAAAATAAAACCGGCTAACCAGTATAAAACATAAGTCCACTCTCCAAAGCGGGCAATGTAAAGCAAAATAAAAAAAGAAACCGCGACTCGCAAGATATAGCTAAGTAAAGTAATCACTGCCGGATAACGTGAGTGTACCATATATTGCAGGGTCAGCCATAATCCGCCGAAATAAAATACACCTGATAGAAAACCTAAAATAATAAATTTTAATACTTGGATTTTAGATTACTCCCCTTCATCTCTTTCATTTTCAATCACTTTACGTTCCTTCTGTACCCAATACCAGGCATTCCAGCAGCCCAGGGCAATGCCAATAACAAGAAAGGTCAAGGTCCATGATATCCGCCCAGGCCATTTACTGTCAACCCACAAACCAATGCCAATTCCTATTATTGTCGGAATCATTACTGACCAGCCAATAACGCCAAATAAACCAAATCCCATCCAGATAGTGCGATTTTTCCTGCCTTGAGCCTTGATTCTTCTCTTTTCCTTCTTTTCAATCTCGCGTAGAAATTCTTTTTCTCTTTTTTCTTCAGAAGAGTTATTTTTTTTATCCATGTGCCTCTAAATCCAAAAACCTCCTGACAAAATCAGCTTCCAGTTTTTGCAGCGCACTGCGGGCACCCTCTTCCTGTTTATTAATCTTAATAAAATTTTCTTCAACCTCTCTTTTT
>JAQUNC010000076.1 GCA_028717805.1 Atribacterota bacterium | reverse complement strand
GTTGAAGAGGGACATCCATTAAAACAAGGATTATAATGTGTTTCGCTTGGAAAACAATATTTTAAATTTAGTTTTCTGGTCTATTATGTTATAATTCATATAGGTTGGTTTGTTATGAGATCCTTTATAATCCTGTTATTAATTTCTATATTGTTTTCAGGATGTGGCATATTACCTGAAATTGGTATTCCAGGAAATGAACCCCCTTTTTCTCATCATAAAGATTTTACTATAGTTGAAGATGATATATTTATCGAAACAATAGAACAATTGGATACTCCTGGAAAAATTTGTCTCTACATGGAACAGAATTTTCTTCCAGCTGAAGCACTTGAAGATGATTACAATCCTTACCAAATGTTTCAGCTGAAGCAAGGTAACTGTGCTGATTATGCCTGTTTTGCTGCCTTTATTGCTCATTATCATAGTTATTAAACCTTTCTGGTTTACATGTTAATAAGTACCCCCTGGATGGAGCATGATCAAGCTCACTTAATCACCATTTATAAGATCAATAAAGATTATGCTTATTCTGATTACGCTTACTATTTTGACGGTTTTAGTAGTATTGATGAAATTATGGATAATTATCCCTAGGTAAGATACAATATTTATGATTATGATATGAACTTACTTGAAACGGTCTGTATTTAGTAAATTATCTCCTTTTATGAAACCCGTACAGTTTTACAAACTGGATGTATGCTGGGCAGCACTATTGCCGTTTTTTGTAGTGTTAAGAAAGATTATCTGGAGGCAACTCTGGAGGCGGTGTCTGCTTTTGGGCTGGCGGCAGAGATTGCTGCGCATAAGGTAAAAGATGGTCCGGGAAGCTTTAGAGTAAAATTTATGGATACTGTTTTCTTGCTGGATGACCAACAATTGAAGGAAGGAAAGAGAATAAAAAGGTTAAGCAGCTAACTTTATTTTAATTTTAAAGAGGTCTAATTATATGCGGATATTAGTAACCAATGATGATGGCATAGAAAATAAAGGCTTACAAGAGTTAGTTAAGGCAATTTTTGATAGACACGAAGTATATGTAGTTGCGCCGGATACAAGATATACCGGCTACAGCGGAGCAGTGTCTTTTAACCGATTGATTTCTGTGATAGAGTATCCCCTTAATTTGGGCGAGAGGAGATCTTTTAAAGTATCTGGTACTCCTGCCGATTGTGTTATACTTGCTCTGAATAAATTGATTGGTCCGGTTGATTTAGTTATTTCTGGAATTAATGATGAACCTAATCTGGGTGATGATATACGGTTATCTGCCACCTTGGGAGCATGTCGGGAATCCTCTTTTACCGAAACCTCTGCTATTGCCTTATCTCTTGATTATGGTTCAGGTAAAAGGCACTATCAAACTGTAACTGATTTTTTAGCTATTTTTTTAAATAAATGGTTTACTTTAAAAATTCCGAAAGAGGTGTATTTAAATATAAATTTTCCCAATGTGCCTCCTGCTCAAATCAAAGGAGTATTATTTGTCCCGGCAGGGAGATGTCGTTATAAGGATAGAGTTAAATTAGTTAAGAGTAAGCCGCAGATAATTTATCAAATTTATGGAACAAAAATTGAAGAGGAAGAAAAAGGCGCAGATTCCTGGGCTGTTAGTAACAATTATATAGCTGTCACTCCTCTTCATAGAGACCAGACTGATCAAAAAATATTATCCCGCCTGAAAAGAATCAAATTTTGAGCAATAATAAAATAAAGCATTTCTGTTGCCTAGGTAAAAGTATTATGCTATACTTGAAAACGGAGAGATGACCGAGTGGTCGAAGGTGGTTGCCTGCTAAGCAATTGAGCGGATTATAAGTCCGCTCCGAGGGTTCGAATCCCTCTCTCTCCGCCATTTTTTATGTACCCTCATTTCAGGTTAGGAGGATTCAAGTGAAATCAAATCCAAATGAAGATATTTTAAATAAAATTATTATTCGTAATAATTTTCAATACGGAGATTTGGGAATGGTGTTAGTACTGCATGGCGAGCTTTATTATAGCGAATATCAGCTCAATCATGAGTTTGAGGCATATGTAGCAGAGGGATTAGCTGAATTTGCTAAAATATATCAGGAAGGGAAAAGTAGGTTGTGGATTGCTGAATTTGAAGGAAAAGCTATTGGTACACTGGCGATTATGGAGAGACCTGAACAGCAGGGTCAAATTCGCTGGTTTTTGATTCATCCTGATTATCGAGGAATAGGATTGGGGAAATTATTAGTGGAAAAAGCTATTATTTTTTGTCAGGATGCTGGCTACCAGAGCATTTTTCTCTGGACGTTAGCAAATCTGACTGCAGCCAGGGTTATTTATGAAAAATATGGTTTTAGGTTAAAAGAGGAGAAAGAACATTTTTTGTGGGGACAGAATTTAACAGAACAATATTATGTTTTAAATCTTAAAAAAAAGATATAAAATTTTTTCAAGTCAGGAGGCTTATTTTATATGGCTAAGAGGCTATATCGTTCCAGAAAAAATAGTATTATTGGCGGTGTTTGTGGAGGAATTGCCGAATATTTTGATATAGATCCCACCTTAGTTCGTATTCTAACAGTATTAATTGTTTTTTTAGGTGGGGCAGGGGTAGTTGCTTATATTGTGGCCTGGATTATCATCCCACAAAATCCGGAACAGGTAGCAGAACAGGAACAGGCTTATTCCCATTCAGAGGATGTTAAGGATGATAATAAGAATATTTGGGGTGGAATAATACTCATTTTGTTAGGATTATTCTTTTTAATCAGAAGTTTCTTTCCCCGTTTTGTTCTGATTAAATTTTGGCCAATTATCCTGGTTATAGTGGGTGGTGGATTGATAATTCAATCACTTTTCCGGGAAAAATAACCTAAATATTCTTTGTATTTATTACCATTCTTTCCCTTATTTTCTGCTCTAATTATTAATTACAGAAGTATAATAATTGGTGTATTATCAGATTTTTTAAAATTATACTTTGTTCTAAAAAATCTTTACATTTACCTAATTATTTAAGGAGAATAAAATGAAATTTCCGACATCTAAAACTAAAATTGTATGCACTCTGGGTCCGGCATCTAATAATAAAAAGATTATTAGACAATTAGTTTTAGCTGGTATGGATGTAGCTCGTCTTAATTTAGCTCACGATACCCTGGATGTGCACCGAAAAACCTTGCGCTATATACGTGAGGTGGAAAAAGAACTGGAAATCTCCATACCGGTAATGATGGATATTCCCGGACCTAAAATTAGATTGGGCAAGATTAAAAATGGACCCATTACCTTAAAGAGAGGCCAGATAATAAAGCTAACTACCAGCAATAAAGTAGGCAATGATTCTCTGCTTCCCGTTGAGTATAAGGATTTGATTCAGAGTGTCAAGATAGGAAGCTTGATTTATCTTTATGATGGATTTATTCAATTGCGTGTTACTGATATTTCTCAAGAAAAGGAGGAGGTAACCTGTAAGGTTTTAATTGGTGGTAAATTGGATTCCCATAAAGGATTAAATCTACCCAAGGCCAAGATATTGCTGGAAGCAATAAGTGAACAAGATTTAAGACTGATTAACTTTGGCTTAGAGGAAGGTGTAAATATTTTTGGCATCTCTTTTGTAGAAAAAGCAGATGATATAATAAAGGTAAAGGAATTTGCCCAAAAAAAGGGTAAAAAAATATTTACAGTAGCAAAAATTGAGAGAGAGGAAGCAGTAAAAAATATTGATAAAATTCTGAAAGTTACCGATGCTATTATGGTAGCCAGGGGTGATTTAGGGGTACAGGTGGATATTGAAGAGATTCCTATTATTCAAAAAAAATTGATTGCCAAGGCAAATAAAATGAGTAAACCTGTAATAACTGCTACCCAGATGCTGGTATCCATGACCGACCATATCAGACCAACCCGTTCTGAAGTGACTGATGTAGCCAATGCTATCCTGGATGGAACAGATGCCACTATGTTATCTGAGGAGACTGCAGTCGGACAGTTCCCGGTGGAGGCAGTAAAAATGATGACTAACATAGCCGTTTCCACTGAACGGGAATACCGTAGTTTTCAATATCATTCTTCTTTATGTGAAGACTTGCGTCTTTCTTTTCAGCAGAAAAAACCTTCCATAGAAGATATTATTTCCATGCATACCATGGAGAGCAGCCAGATTATCCGTTCTAAATATATATTGACACCAACTGAAAGTGGTAATACTGCCAGAAGAATATCAAGGTTCAAGCCATTTTGCTGGATTCTTGCCTTTACTCCAAATCAGGAGGTTGCCCGTTTTCTGGCACTTTCGTACGGAGTTGTTCCCTTTATGATAGACAGCAAGAAAACCGATTGGTATAGAAGGATTATGGATTTATTAAAAGAGAAAAAATTAGTAAAACAAGACGATTATCTTATTTTAACTGAAGGAACAATCAAGAAGATGACTGGGGGTACAGATTCGATGCGGATAATTTCTGTTGATTAGAGCAGGTTATTCCCTCCTGGTATTTATTTTTATGATTTTAATACAATAATGTTATAATATTAATTAATATTTATGTTTTTAGGCAGGAGAATAAATTGAAAGATGACAAACATTCGTCCGAAAACATTAACAAGGGAAAAGTGACTGCTGTTCGAGGCAGTGTTATTGATACTTATTTTCCTGAAAAAATACCCAATATACCGAATCTTCTCAAAGCGGGTGATGTTTTTTTTGAAGTAGTTCTTCACCTTGATTCCAAGACTGTTAGGGGAATTGCCTTAACCCCAACACAGGGATTGAAGAGAGGAGATGAGGTAATTGATTATGGGCATCCCTTAAGTGTGCCTGTTGGGAATCAATTGCTGGGAAGGATGTTCAATGTATTC
>JAQUNC010000075.1 GCA_028717805.1 Atribacterota bacterium | reverse complement strand
TATCATCATCATTTTATACTGTAAAAAAGAAACAGCAGGTGTAAACAGTGTAACCTATGTCCTGAATCAAAAGTGTAACCTATGTGTTGGTTAAATATCTTTGCATCTTTAACCGAAAACTAAAAACCGTAAACTGAAAACTATCTTTACATTGAAATCTCCCACCCCCTTTGTTATAGTAATATCATAAAAAATATCAAAATAATTACGGAGGTAGACAATTGTGAGTGAAAAAACAGTTTGGATTGATTTTGAAACCCTGGAAAGTTTTATGGTTGATGCTTTTAAGGCTGTTGGAGTACCGGAAGATGATGCTAGAATATGTGCCAATGTTTTAATTACTGCCGATAAACGTGGTATTGATTCCCATGGAGTTGGTCGTTTTAAGACCATTTACTATGACCGACTAAAAATTGGTATTCAATCCCCAATCACCCAATTCAAAGTAGTTAAGGAAGGCCCGACTACTGTAGTGGTAGATGGTCATAATGGCATGGGACAGGTTATTGCTAAAAAAGCAATGGAAATAGCTATTCAAAAAGCACGCGCATATGGCATGGGAATGGTAGTAGCTAAAAATTCTACTCATTATGGAATTGCCGGCTATTATGCCTTAATGGCAGCTGAGGCAGGGATGATAGGTATTACCGGTACTAATGCTCGACCTGCCATTGCCCCTACTTTTGGAGTAGAAAATATGCTGGGAACAAATCCCCTCACCTTTGCTCTGCCTACTGATGAGGAATTTCCTTTTTGTCTGGATTGCGCTACTTCTATGGTACAACGTGGCAAGATTGAATTATATGAAAGAGCTGAACAAGAAATACCTGCCGGCTGGGTCATCGGTACTGATGGTAAGGTGAAAACCAATCCCAAGCAGATATTAGAGGACTTTCAAAAAGGAAAGGCAGCATTGGTCCCATTGGGAGGGATAGGAGAAGAGACCGCTGGTTATAAGGGATATGGGTATGCTACTGTGGTGGAAATATTATCATCTGCCTTGACGGGGGGAAAATTTTTAAAGATGCTTTCGGGGATAGAAGAGGGCAAGGAAGCACCCATCAACTTAGGTCATTTTTTTATTGCTATTAATATTTCTTCTTTTATTGATTTGGAATCATTTAAAAAAAATACCGGTGCTATTTTAAGATCACTACGAGCTTCTAAAAAAGCACCTGATGCAGAAAGAATATTTACCGCTGGTGAGAAAGAATATTTAAGCTGGATGGATAGAAGAGAGAAAGGCGTACCTGTCAATAAAAACCTACAAAAGCAGTTATTAGCTGTTCAGAAAGAGCTTAATCTTAAACAATATCAATTTCCCTTTTCCTGATTTTTATTACAATTTCCCAGGTTGACAGATTTTTAATTAACCATTAATATGGATATGATTTTTAACAAGGATGTCAATGCAATACTAAAATCAAAAGATAAAAAAAAATATCATCAGGAAGAAGGTCAATAAAATTGATTTTTCTACTATTGCTTTATCTCTTTTTAATGCCCTTATTCTTCTTTTTTATTATAGCTCTGATTTTCTTGCCCTATGGTTTTACCTTGTATTCCCTGGTAACCCTGATTACCGTTCCCAAGCAGATCTGGACAATAGCCAAGAGTAAGAATATTAGAAGAAACCATGCTATTGAACATGCTACCATAAATGTATTGGAGCAATTGGCTGGACAACAATTGAATATTTCCGGATTATCTCAGGAAAATGGATTTTATATTGCCGGTATACAGAATGCGGAAATGGTAGAAGAAGCCGCTATTCGCGGTTTAAACCTGTTGAAACAGGGTAGTTGCCACTTAGCTATTCATCGTCGCTGCGGAACTGATATAGCTATTGCAAATTTTATCACTGCTTTAATCTTTTTCATTCTACTTTTCACTACCGGATTGTTCAGTATTTTAAATATTGTTATTGCTCTCTTACTCTCCAATTTAATTAGTCCCTATTTGGGGGAATATGTGCAAAAGTATTTCACCACCTCCTGTGAGGTAAGGAATACAGAAATCGTTGGATTGGAATATGAGATAGGCAGGCAGGATAGAAACTTACTGCTAAAACATTTCCCGAGAGGTTATTTTATCAGAACAGAAACTTCCTATTGACTATTGAGATTTATAGACTATATATTCATATAGCGATAAAGTGATAAAATTATAACAGAGGAAATTTTAAAGGAATTAAAAGAAGGGAGGATTGCTGGTGGTTGAAAATCAGATACCAGTTAAACAGATTCTTATTTCTCAGCTTAATAGAATTGGGATTGTTCATCTACAGGGTATAGAGAAATATTTAATCCGGAATGATATTCAAAAATGTTTTCTTATTACCTCGATTACTCCTCATGAAAATGTCCTTGAATATGCTGAACAAATTCCCTCTTTAGAAATTGTTGTTTCATCCCATTTTCAGAAAGAGAAAAAAAAGATTGAAAAGGAACATCCTGGAGTAAAAATAATTTCCATCGATCCTTATCATCTTGCTGGCAGAGATGGGGCATTGGATGCTTAACAATAATAGGGCAATACAATAAAGAAAGGAAATAATATATGAAGCAAATAGGTAAATTAGACATTACTGATACTAAACGACTTATTTTATCTGTAGGAGAATACAGAGGTTCTCCTCGGGTTGATTTGAGAACTTATGTCAAAATCAAGGATAAAGATGAGTATATTCATACCAAAAAGGGAATAAACTTTGATGCAGAGTGGACAGATGATTTCATCAAGATGGTAGAGAAATTAAAGGATGCCAAATTTGAATAATTAGCATCAGACATTCCTATTAGTAAATCTTATCTTACTGTAAAGAGCCATGATATCTTTCGTTGCTGCCCGGTTTCTACATCCCGGGCAGTAATCTGAGCAATCCAGGTGCGTTTTTGAAGAAGTTTAGGCGCTATGGGAGTAAAAGATATCTTTTGTTGTTCAGGGTAGTAAGTATGATTTAACAAACCAGAACCGCTTAATCTCAAATATAAAGAGGTTGGTTCAATATTTTGACCACCCAATATCGCTCCAATAGTAATTTCTTGGTTATCAGTAACGGTACCATCAGGGGGGAAGATATCATTAACTTGCAAAGTTTTTTCTAACACAATTGACTGGAATTGTGTTAGCGAACAATTACTAGATATAATTTGACGATTGAGAGAGTAAGCATTAATAGGAATAGAATTATTCATATTGTTTACATTAAGCAGGGCTTTATATCCAGCCTGTTTTGCCAGCATTTTAATCTCTTGACTGTAAACCCCATAAGGATAAGCAAAAGAGAGAACTGAGCTACCTGTGTTTCTTTCTAAAATAGTCTTGGAGAGAAAAATCTCTTTTTTTATTCTATTTAAATATTCAAGATAAGATTCATTCTGCTTTAAGTTGAGTAAATTGGTATGGCTTAGACTATGAGACCCGATTTCTATCCCCATATCAATCATCTCTTTAACTTCTAACCAGGATAGCTGGTTAGGGCCATTATCGATAAAGTCGGTATACAAGTAGAGAGTGGCAGGGAAGCCGTACTCTTTTAAAATGGGGAAGGCAAGATTATAAACGGATTTAAAACCATCATCAATGGTTATAACAGCCGGTTTTTCAGGAAAAAAGTTATTTTTGATACACTCCAGAAGCTGGGAAATAGATATAACTCGATAATCGTTCTCCCGGAGAAAATTCATTTGTTGTTTAAAGCAGTCAATGTTAATAGTATAGGCATCCGGGCTTTCTCCGATGCAGAATTTATGATAGGTAAGTATAGGAATGGAAAGCTCATCAAAAGTAAATTGATAAGCTTGCAGTTCCAGATTACCCATGGTAAGAACAAAAAACACCTGCATTATTACTAATAAATTAATTATATATTTTCTTATTCTTCTTATTTTTTTACTTTTATTTATTTTCATCTATCATTTATCTGCTTTCCAGGGAAAGTAGTCCACTTACAGGAAATTGTTTAAAATTGGTAAAATATCTTTCAGCTCACTAACTGTAAAATCAGCTGAAATATTCTTTTTATTTATTTGGTTCTGATAACGGTTAATCCAGATAGTAGTCATTGCCATATTCTTTCCACCAATAATATCTTTGTTATAGGAATCACCAATCATGAAAGCTTCCTCACCCTGACAATTTGCTTTCTGTAAAGCAACTTGAAATATTAGGGCAGCTGGCTTATATTGCTTTACCTCCTCTGAAGTAGTGATGGAATGAAAAGCTTGGTTAATATTTAAGGCTTTAAATTGTTCCTGCTGGTAGTCCAGATCAATATCACTTATAATTCCACAATGATAATCCTTTTCCTTTACCAGCAGAATGGCTTCCCATGCTCCTTCTACCAGGCGAATATATTTTAAGTGATTTTCTAAATAAATTTCATGAAATAATCGTAAATCATTAGAGGTTACCTTTTTATTGTATTGTTGCAAAATGGATTGAAATGCTAATTCAGAATAGAAATGTAATTTGTGGAAATAGTTACCATCCTTATTATTATTTTTAGCATTATCCTTATTATCCTTCAGGGTCATATCTTGATTAAAGAGCTGCTTTTCATAAAGAGTAAGAAGCTCTTCTTCTGAGGCAGGGAGTTGATAGATTTTTTTTATTTCTTTCATCATATAGTAGTGAGCTTTCTTATCACTCTCGGCATCCATCAGAGTTCCCCCAAAGTCAAAGAAAACTGCTTTAAAGGTATTTTTTTTATAGTTAGAATTGTTCATAGAAAATAATATACTCCTGAATAAGAATAATGGGATAAGATTGAGTAATTTCTTTTGAATAGATTGATACTAAAATATTATTAAGTATATAAGTTCCTCTTACCACAAAAATTATAACAGATATAGTTTAAATTTATAACCCCGTTTTATAATAAATAAAATATTTTTTATGAAGACAAAAATGTGGTGCGAGTTTATTGTTATTTGTTTAAATTTGCGAG
>JAQUNC010000074.1 GCA_028717805.1 Atribacterota bacterium | reverse complement strand
ATATCCCGGAAGCAGAAAGAAAAGATTTTTATCTTTATGTTGATGAGTTTCAAAGTTTTACCACTAATTCATTTATAGACATTCTTTCTGAGGCAAGAAAATACCGGTTAAACCTTATCTTAAGCAACCAGTATTTGGGACAGATGGATGAAAAAATAAGGATGGCAATTTTAGGAAATGTAGGGACTTTAATTTCCTTTAGGTTAGGAGTAGAAGATGCTAAATTCCTAAATCAGGAATTTTATCCGGTATTCAGCCAGGATCATCTGGTTAATCTTTCGGTTTACAATATTTATCTTAAGTTAATGATAGACGGCCAAACGTCTCAACCATTTAGTGCAGAGACTTTAGCGTCGGTGGATGAAAGTTTTAGTGAAAATTAGAATTATGAAAAATTATGTTTCACTAAGATAAGTAGTAATCGGGTAGTTTGACCTGCTTGAGTAGAAGTCGTTTTTGTTTAATATCTCATTCTACTCAAAATATGAAGTTCGTATTTGTGAACATCAATTTTTAAATTACTCTGATGTTTAGATATACTATTCCGACTATAGTGTAAATAAAATCATTTTTCTATAGCTTATATTAAAAAATAAACTGAATTAAATAATTAATAAAAAACTTCTCTTAAAATTACTATCTCCAAGCTTTTAAAACAAGAAAACTTGTTAATTTCCTATCAGAGATCGAGAATTAGGCAAGGCTTTTTCTTCATCAATAGTAAAAGTTATTTTTCTGTATAAGCACGAACGCCCTGACTAACGGTACACCGAGATTGGCCCGGCACAAAAACAAATAATGGGGTGATAGGTATTACATGTGGCTGTGCTTGACTGTAGCCAACCGGAAGTGGTGACATTGTTACTACCATACTCTCCGTTAGATGACTCGCTTGATGTACCGGCACCGGCACAAGAGGAAGCGGAAATCCATGCTCCATTGGAAGACGAAAATGTCCAGTACCCCGTACTCAGACCTCCACTGCTCGGTGTATTACTCACGCTTCCATCCAGTAAATCAGCCCAGTTGTTAGCAGCGGCAACAGCTGTACTGCTTCCTTGTTTAAACTTCCAGGCAAGATCAGTCCTTATACTTCTAAAACTAGGCATATCACGTATCTCGTATGATGCAGAAGTACCAATGAAAGCATAAGCGTTTCCAGAACAATCGGCTGGTTTACTTGCCGCAGAGTTACATTTTGAATCAGCACCCGATCGGTAACCTAAATACCCAGTGTATGTCTCTGTAGTAGTAAATAGATAGTACTCCGCAAAATCACCGTTATTAAGAACACCATCACAATCCTGATCCTTATCATCGGGGCTGGTGGTATAACTCGTAGATCCAACATAGCAGGTAGAACATGATTCATCACAATCGCCATTACCATAGGTTTTTCCATCACCATCGCAATCTTTCCAGATTGGGCAGGTCACCCCATTGTAAGTTATGGATAATGAACCATTGCTGCCAGTTGGAATTCCACTGCAGATGATATCGTTTCCGCTCAATACACAAGCACCTCCATCGACAGTCCCCCAAGAAGCTAATCCTGAGGCGTCTGAAATTAAAACTTTGTCCACTCCTGGCGTACCACCCGTCATCTTTAACTGACCTGCGATCTCCAGTTTTGCTCCTGGATTCGTGGTTCCAATACCGACGTTGCCGGCATTATAATAAATATTAGAACCAGAGGTTGTCCATTGACTAAAACTGGGTGTTATATTCCCTCCTGGAGGATCTTCAGTAGGAATTGTCCAGCCAAAAATATGGTTTGTTATTAGGAATAGAACCAAACCCCAGGCAAATAAGTTTGAATATAAATATTGTTTTTTGTTCATAGTTTTATTTAACATTATTTTTACAGTTTACTTTTTAGGGAATTGGGATTTATTTTAATGAGGGTAATGATCGGAGGAAATTCCTCATCACTTGCTGCTATTAAAGAATAACAAATTTTTAAATGTCAAGCAAATTTGCTGTTTTATCAGTTTGTGTCAACAACTTGTGGGTACTTTTCCTTACCTCAAAAATTATGGAAATTAAATTAACTTAAAGTGTATGTGATGATAAGTCATCTCTAACAGCAAAACGAGAATAATAATAGTAATACATTCTAATAGTACACTCCTATATTCTTATTATTTTTTTTAATTAACCAATACTAATTAGCTCCTTTAATTGTTTCACCCAGCTCCTATCCTGGTGGGGACCTACCAATACCGGAAGAGAATACTGTCTATCATATTTATCCTCTTTGGGCAGGTGAACTTCTTCTTGGGGGTTGATTTGTTTTAAGGTCAGCTCCTCCTCTTTGATAGGCCAGAAGTCATCCCAGTCATCATTGATGATCCATTGTCCTATTTTGGCTAGGTTCAGTGCTCCGGAAGGGCTCCAGCTCATCCCCCTTTTCTTGAAGCGATTGGTAAGGATCTTGTCGATATTGCCCTCAATGGCACCCATGGTATCAACAGGTAATCCTTTCTCTTTCAGACGATCTACAGCATTGATTCCCTCAGAGTTGTTGGTGAGATAGGTTGATAGTTGATTTAATTCATCTTCTTTCTGAGGATTCTTAGTTTTTTCTTCTTCCAATAACAGAAGTGCCTCTGGAATATTGCCTTCTTGTAAGAGTGAATTGATCTCAGATTTTGTTTTACGGTTATAGGAGAGTGTCTGGATTAGTTTCCGTTTTAGGTGAAAGGGACATAGCTGATAGATACAATTAGGGAAATAATCCTGGGCTCCTTCTTTGATCCAGGTAGCACCATCTGCTCCGACTAAGATGAGGTTATGGTCATACACCTGGTATTTGTCTTGGGCAAGTAGGCTCACCTGGGCCATAAATTCATTGCCCGGGCCAAGACCGGCATAGGCTAATTTATCTTTGAGCTTTTTGGCAGGAGATTTTCCTGTGAGATAACGTTTTTCTTTTCCCCTGTGGATGATAGCCAGTTTTAATTCTGCCTTTTTCTTCTTCTGTTTTTGCAGGTGAATCATGGTACCGTCTACCTCCAGATAGATGGGATCTGATTGAACTGGGGTAGAGGTTGATTTGAGGGCTTTATCTAAATTTTGGTCAAAGGCGTATTCTTCTAGTTGTTGAATCTTACTACCCTGAGATTGTACCTGCTGGCGGATACATTCAAAACTGACTGAATCCCCGTAACAGTACTCCAGAAACCTTTGGGCATTACGGTAGCTGCCGGCAATAAAGGAGAACAGGCCAGTGATCTTCTGGTAATGGGTACTCATACGCTGATTGGGGTTTAAGCCAAGGGTTTCATCCAATAGATAACGGTAATGGCCTTCTTGATCCCGGTAGAGATGCTTCTGGTAGCTGATATTACCCAGAAGGGTCAACAGGTATTTATTGCGCTTTCCACAGTTGGAAAGTTTGCCTCTTTGCCTTTGGTTTCTTAACTGATTGTCAAGGAACTGTAATATGCTAGTTAGAATGTGCTGGCCTATAATTTTAGCTAGGTGAAAAACAAATTTTTCAAGGTGCTGGAAATCCAGCTCGTCTTCTGCTATAGTCACTTGTAGAGACGGTAATGTAATAGTTAAAGATAAGTCTTTCATTAGGTAGATTTACCTCCTTTTAGAAAAAGAATGTTTCTTCTTTTTCTATTGTTTTATTCTATGAGGTAAGTCTACCTTTTTTGCTGACTTAATGGCAAGTGATATCTTAAAACACCTACTAAAATTTTACACTATCGTTTTATCAAACTTTAATATAGTATAGTTAATCAATGAGAGTTTAAAAACATAATAATCCAAAATACTATCTTTTGGGAAAAGAATTGAAAATGGTGTCCATAAGATAGCTAGGCTGACCTTAATTGTCATGATAGCAAGTAAAACAGAAAAAACGGGAAAGACATGCTATCAAGGATTTGTGTTTCTATTTCCGAAATTGCAAGGGACCAACAAAACCCCCAAATCGAATTATGAGTACAGTAATCGGAGTAACCAAATGAAAAGTTGTTGGAACCGCATTGTGGAGGAATTGCAGAATATTTATAAATTAAGATTTATGTGACGGATACATAAATAGTTTTTTCCATTATGAAACGTAATCATAACCTCCACGAAGAAAGTTCTGCTTATGGTCCAGCCAGACTCCCCCTATTGGATGTGTTTAGAACTTTTAAGGAAAAAGAATTCTTTAATAATTCCTCTTTTGCTTAATATTACTTAAAATAGAATGAATTCAACAACTCTGAATTAGATTCCAAAATTAATATTATCTTTGTCCAACCTTTCCCGTAGCAGATTCGTGATATCCGAAAATAAAAAAAACAAAAAATAGCAGATACAAGACAGGTACATTGATAATATTTCAAAATCGGGAAAGAAATCACTTACTCATAATCAACTATTCAAAAAATTGACATTAGAATATTATTAAAAGCATATAAGCTTTAATAGAAGAAAAAAAGAGGGAGAAAATTTAGTTTCTTCTCCCTCTATAATAATTCTATCTATTTAATCAATATATATTTACAAGCAGTTTCCTTTATAATCCTGGTTGAAGTTATGGCCTCCCATGCCGAATCTCTGCATTGGGATACCCAAGCTAAAGTTTTCCAGCTGTTCAGGAGTCAGCAGCTCTTTCACTTTATTCTGTTTTTCAATAGCCTTCATCCTCAGTTCTACTTGAAGATCAGCAATTTCTTCCAGTTTGGACCTCACTTGTTCCATATCAACTTCAGCGGCCAGTCTCAGTTCTTTCAGCTCCAACTGTTTGACCTGGATCTGATTTCTCAGTTCCAAGGTCTCTTTTTGGAAGTCCAACATCATCTGTCTGATTTCAGCGACCTGTTCCTGAGAAAGATCCAGATTCATCATATCTCTGAATTCATCACTTCGGTTGGGGCGGGCATTCCATTGACCTGCAGGTTGCCTACCTTGTCCGGGATAGCAAGAGGTTCCCGGTTTACCGGAGAAGCCTCCCTTGGGGTATTCCTCTGCAAAGGATGTCATGGTAAAGATGACCAGGGTAATGGCTGCGATTACTACGATAAGGATGCTCTTCTTATTCATTGTCTGTCACCTCCTATCCTAGTTTCCTTGGTAAAATTTTCTCTTCAACTATTTATACGCAAAGAAAACTTATTTTCTTTCATATTTATTACAAAAATTAA
>JAQUNC010000073.1 GCA_028717805.1 Atribacterota bacterium | reverse complement strand
GATTTTTAAATCAGTACAGTCAGCAGTTAATCCAGTTCCTAATTTTACTGATAAATGAGGCATTAAAGTCCTACCCTGTGTAGTAGCTCCAGCAATTACAATTTGAGGTTGAAATTTCTTGATTAAAAAATCAAGTATATTGCTATGATTTTCTACAATAAAAGGGAATAAATATTTATGACTTATCCTGTATACACGTTCAGCTCCTCGATAAATTAATTCTCGTAGCTCTTCTTCTGGTAAATTATTACCAAAAACAACAGCAGACAATGGAACATCCAGTTCTTTAGCTAAAGGGCTTCCCCACGCCAATAATTCGTATGAGATATTTTTAATTTGTTGGCTTTCAGTTATTTCCGAAATTGTCCATATTTCTTCTTCTTTCATACTGCCTTACCTGTTATAAAATGAGATAATTTTTCTCTTTTCTAAGAAAGAGACTAATCGGTCAATCGCTTCTGATAATGTTCTTTCATCTTTTGCTTTTAATATAGTTCCTTTTCTAACCACCTGTGGGCGATATATCTTAACCACCCTTGTAGGAGAACCTTTAAGACCTAATTTATTTCCCGGAATACCAATATCTCTACAATTGTAAACTGGTATATCAATGGTACGTGCTCTCTGTTTTCCCCGTAAGGTAGGGAGGCGAGGATATGAAATTTCTTTTACTACAGTCAATAATGCTGGCAAAGGTATTTTTAATCTCTCAGTGCCTTCTTCAATCAAGCGCTGTACAGTAATGTATTGTTTATTAACGCTTTCTATCTTCCTGGTATATGTGGATAAGGGTATATTCAAAAAAGAAGCAATTCCGGGACCTACCTGACCGGTATCCCCATCAGTAGCTCTTTCCCCTGTAATAATTAAATCGTAAGCCTTAATTTTCTTAATTGTTGCAGCAAGTGAATAGGCAGTTGCCCAGGTATCCGAGCCGGCAAATTCCTTTCCTGATAGGAGTATTGCCTCATTAGCACCCATTGCTATAGCCTCCCTTAAAGCTTCTTCAGCTTTTGGTGGCCCCATACTAATAACTGTGATGTTTCCACCATACTTTTCCTTCAACTGAAAAGCTATTTCAATGGCATATAAATCTAGAGGATTAATTATATTCTCAACTCCTTCACGTATAATGGTTCCTGTTTCTTCATTTATCTTTACCTGACTGGTCTCAGGAACCTGCTTGATTGGTACAATAATTTTCAAATTTGATCCCTCTAAGTATAAAAATTGTAGATTAATCTAATCTCAGATTGTCATTTAAATGCTCTTAAATACTACCCATACGTTTATATATCATTAAAATTAAATTGTAATCCCTTTAAGTAATAAATCCTAATTTTCTCACTTTACACTATAAAGACATCATTGGGATATTCTCCAAGATATCTGTCTCTTCTGTCAACAATAACAGTAACTACATTCTGACCTTTGTTTAAACGTTTTGCAATTTTCAAAGCAACAAATACATTAGCTCCGGAAGACATTCCACAATAAATACCTTCTTCTTTGCATAGTCTATTAGCCATATATCTTGCTTCCTCAGCTGTCACTCTAAAAAATTCATCAGGATATCCTCTATCTAGCATTTCATCAATTATTGACTTTTCTGTTTCCCATTTCTTTAATCCCATTACATTAATTAATTTTTCCATCATATTTGATTTTTTAAATTCACCTTTTTTTGATTCATTTTTCTGCAATTCCATATATACTTCACTACCATGAGGAACAACACCAAAGGTTAATGGATGTATATTATTTTCTGCTAATCCTAGAATACTCCCTAATAGTGTCGCACCAGAACCTACTGCACAGCCAAAAGCGTCAATTGCACCTCCCAACTGCTTATATAATTCATAACCTATACTCATTTGCCCTAAATAATTATATTTATTGTATATTTGATCTACCCAAATAACATTAGGATCATTTTTTTCTAATTCATACGCATGCATCTTACCAGCCATTATATAAGTAAGGTCATGATTATCTTTTAGACATTGCGCTAACTCTTCATTAGAAAGAAAGGAACTCGGATGTGGAGATTCATTAATATCTGCTCCAAAAGCTCCTGTAATTTTTAGTCTTACTCCAAGACCCTGCAGCATTGGTTTATAAATAAATAACTTTGCTTTATATCCTTTAACTGCACAAATAAATGCCAATGCCGGAGCAGTATTGCCTGCAGATGCATCTACGACAACTCCACCAAGCCCTAATTTCTTATTATTCCAAGTAAGACCTTTCTCGGCAGCTTCAATCATTGAAAGAGCCATCCTATCTTTGTAACTACCACTAGGATTTAAATATTCAAGTTTAACAAATATATTTGCTGGCACATCTTTTCCAATCTTATTTAACTTCAGCAAAGGAGTATTACCAATGATTTTCAGCATATTTTCTATATAATTCATAATAATATCCTCTTTCTTGTTTCTATAATAATGGATTATTCTAAAATTTTATTCTATTATCATTTTTAAGATAATCTAAAATTATTTGCATAGCTATTCCTAAGATAACACCTATTATTTGAAACTGCCAAATGGGGAAAAATAAAAGCAATCCAGAGATAAAAAAAGTAATTCTTTCAAAAGTATATAACTTTATTAACTTTAAAGAACACTTCTGTATACTTTCTGATAAAAAAATTATTCCTAAAAATGCTGCTATTATTGAAATCAATATTTTCCAAAATGAACCATGACCAACTAATGCCGGATTAAATACAAAAGCAAACGGAATAATATAACCAACTATTCCAATTTTCATTGATGTGAAACCAGTCTTGGTAGCATTTGCACCAGCCATTCCAGCAGCAGTAATAGCACCTAGAGCAACTGGGGGAGTAATATATGATATCATGGCGGTATATATGACAAAGAGATGAGCAGCAAGAGGATATACTCCAAGTCTTATTATTGCAGGAGCAATCGCTAAAGACAAGAATATATAAGCAGCAACATCTACCATTCCAGTTCCAAGAATAAAACTGGCAGTGGCACCAAAAATTAAAATTAATGTTAAATTATTTTTAGCAAGAGTTACAATTTCATAACTAAAAGAACTAACTACTCCAGTCATTGAAAGAGAACCTACGATGAAGCCTATTCCAAGTAAAATAGCTCCGATTTCAGCTATCGACTTTCCTGAATTAATTACCATATTTCTCAAACTATCTATATTTAATCTAGTTGTTTTTTTCATCATTGAAAGTATAAAAAGCACTGCTATGGCATAGAATGGAGCTTGTGCTACTTGCCTCTGAAATATAAAAAATGTCAAGGTGAATAAAACAAAAAGATAATACCAACCTTCTTTCATTATTTCTTTTAAAGAAGTTTGAGATTCTTCTTCAATTCCAACTAATCCCATTTTGGCAGCCATTAAATCTATTTGAACAAAAAGGCTTGTATAATAACAAATTGATGGAATAGCTGCCGCTAAAGCTACTTGGTAATATGGTATACCTAAAAATTGAGCACAAAAAAATCCAACAGATCCCATAACTGGTGGCATTAGCACACCTCCAGTAGAGGCAACTGCTTCTGTTGCAGCTGCAAAATAAGGAGGGTATCCAGATTTTTTCATAGCAGGAATTGTAAATGATCCTGTTGATATCACATTGCTTACAACGCTACCGCTAAGACTACTAAAAAAGGCACTTGATAAAACTGCTACTTTAGCAATTCCTCCACGGTATTTTCCCAAAATACAAGTTGCTAATTCAATAAAAAATTTCCCTCCTCCTGTAAAAGTAAAAACTACACCAAACAATAGATATCCAATCACAACATTGCCTACAATCCGAGTCACCATGCCTAACATAGATTCTCCGCCCAAAACATGGAGAGTGATAGTTTTCCAAAAAGGGAAACTAATCCCACCTAAAATTCCTGGCATATATCCTGCAATGATAGGATATGATGCAAAAAAGAGACAAATTAGAAAAAGAATATTTCCACTTACTCGTCGTAGTGCTTCCAATACTGCAATAAGTAAAATAAGACACATTACTCGGACAATCCATGGTGCTGTTCCGGCACTCCACCCTAGATTCTGTATGTTAATAGCGTTTATGGACAAATAGAAAGAAATGCTAAAAACTAAAATAATAATTATCCAGTCATAAAGAGGAATAGTCTTTTTATCTTCATACTTGGTGGCTGGAAACCATATAAATACTAATGGAAGAATTGCATTAATTAACAAAAACAAATAACTAGCAGCTTTATAGGATATGCCAACAAAATTTAGATTAAATACTTTATAAATAACATAAATTATTATAAGAGTGCTCAACACCAGGGCTATACCTGGTGTTGAGCTAAACTCTCTAGTACGACTAAATGTATCAATAGACTTATTCATTATACCACCGTATTTATTGAGGCAAGCTACCGGGAATGCTCATCAAATCATTTTGCCAAAGATATTCTTTCCACATATTGAGAAATTCTTCACTCCCAACCTTAATATTTTTCTCCTTTACCATCTCCAAAACTTTAGGCCAAGCTTTTATTCTACCATTCTCTTGGCTAACTTTCCAAGCCTGCCATTTCTCCATCTCAAGAGTCCATTCTCCTACATCCTTTAGAAATTGTACTGTGCCTTCGTGCCAAGGATATATATTATTCTCATAGTTTAAAAGCATTTCATGATCCCAGTATTTCAAATCTTCAGTTACATCTTTATAATCGTCATATCCTTCGTATATCGCTTTATTAATTGCATATATAATATCTGGATTATCATCCTTAAATGCAAAAGTCCCAACTAAGTAACCTAGACCCCAAACAGGTTTTTCTTCAGAACATCCGGCACCTGTCCTTGAAAGAAACGGACCATACATTGGCATAATTCTTTGTAGTCTAGCCCAACCTTCTTTATTATCAGGAGGCGATTGTATCCACCGAATACCACGAGGGGAAGCTTCTAATTCATAAGCAACAGCTCCTTCAAATGGGAAAAATTGACCATCTACACTACCTTCAAGTGCTGCATCATAAGCACCACCCATACCTGTGACAACTACTTCTACAACATCTTCTGGTTTAAGACCACCATAAGCAAGAAAAGCATGATTAGCACCGGCTACAAAGGGAGTGCCAGGAGATATAGCAATTCTCTTTCCCTTCATATCTATCCATTCATAAATATCTGAAGCAGCTGCTACTGCAAAACCAGCACCATTCATTCCAAGTAGTCCCGAACGTACAGGTTGAGGTCCCCATTCTGGTACCCCAAACACATCAAGACCATGGGCAAGATAAAATAAGCCCGAACCTGTATACCATGCACATGCTATCTCTTCAGAACGCATTGCAAGTGCAACACCCATTGTGGTATCGTTCGGCATTAGCCTGACATCCATTCCAGAGCTTTCCTTTATTATGTTTGCAAAGACCATGGCTTTTGAATAAGTTCCTGAACCTACACTTTCAGCTGCTATACCAATTCGTGGTGGTAACTGGCTAGCAAAAGCATTTAAACTGATTATCGAGGTTAAAAGAATCAGCGCCAATAAGCAAAAATAAATTCTTTTCATAATTTTGACTCCTTTATTTTAAATAATTCTAAAAATATTTTTTTAATTTACCAATTTTTTTATTAGACAACCCTCCTTTTTTTAAAATCTAATCGTTCATTGTATTCATTGATACTGAAAACTTATAATACTAACTATTTTCTTTCCACCTTCTTAACACTTCCAGTACCGTATCAATATCGTAAGGGGTATGATCGGCATTCACCTGAAAACGAATCTCCTCATCTCCACGGGGAACCACAGGGAAATTCAGTCCGGTAGCAAGTATGCCATTTT
>JAQUNC010000072.1 GCA_028717805.1 Atribacterota bacterium | reverse complement strand
ACCATTATGATTGGTCGTACTCATGGAGTCCATGCAGAACCTATTACCTTAGGACTTAAATTTAGTTTATGGTATTCTGAAATGAGGAGAAACTTAAAAAGAATGAAAATGACCAAGGAGGAAGTCATCTATGGCAAAATATCTGGAGCTGTGGGAACATTTGCCCATATCGAACCAGAGGTAGAGGAGATTGTTTGTAAAAAATTAGGTTTAAGACCAGCAAAGATTTCCAGTCAAATACTACAAAGAGATCGTTATGCTCATTTTGTATGTGTCCTGGCGATTATTGCAAGTTCTGTTGAGAAGTTTGCGACTGAAATTAGAAGTCTGCAAAGGACAGAGATATTGGAATTAGAGGAGATATTTTTAACTAACCAAAAGGGATCTTCAGCCATGCCACATAAAAAAAATCCAGTTATATGTGAAAGAATATGTGGACTTTCGAGAATCCTAAGAGGTTATGCTCTATCTGCTCTTGAAAATAATAATCTATGGAATGAACGTGATATTTCTAATTCTTCAGTGGAAAGAATTATTTTACCTGATAGCACCATGCTTTTAGATTATATACTACAAAAGTTCTTGTTTGTATTAGATAATCTTAAAATTAATGATATTAATATGCAAAAAAATTTAGATCTAACCGGTGGACTTATTTTTTCGCAAATTATTATGATTAAATTAACTCAGAAAGGATTACCAAGAGAAAAAGCATATGAAATTGTGCAAGGTCTTGCTCTTGAATCATGGGATAATAAAGAAAGTTTTAAAGAAAAATTATTAGAAAACAATTTAATCAATCAATATCTAACAAAAGATGAAATAAAATCCTGTTTTGATGTTAAATATTTTACCAGAAATATAGATTTTATATACCATAGATTATATGAAAAATAATTTATTCTATTTTAAAATATTAATATTTTGGAGGTATGCATAAGATGAAAGCAGACAAAATATGGATGGATGGTAAATTTGTAGATTGGGATAAGGCAAAGGTACATGTATTAACACATGCTTTACATTATGGAAGTGGTGTTTTTGAAGGAATTAGGGCTTATAAAACAGAACAGGGAACAGCCATATTTAGATTGACAGAGCATGTAGATCGATTATTTAATTCCGCTAAAATATTAAAATTAGAACTTTCTTATTCTAAAGAAGAAATCTCTCAAGCAATAAAGGAAACTGTACGGGTAAATAGATTAGAAAGTTGCTATATTAGACCATTGATATACAGAGGATATCGAAAACTAGGCTTAAATCCTTTTAGTTGTCCAGTTCAATTTATGGTCGCTGCCTGGGAATGGGGTGCATATTTAGGAGAAGAAGCATTAGCTAAAGGCATTAAAGCCATAATATCTTCCTGGCAAAGAAGCCATATTAATTCTACTTCTGCTAAGGCAAAACTATGTGCTAATTACATTAATTCGATTTTTGCCAATATGGAGGCAACTGAATTAGGGGTAGATGAAGCAATACTTTTAGATAGTAATGGATATGTAGCTGAAGGTCCTGGTGAAAATATTTTTTGGATTAAAGATGGAATTATTTTTACCCCACCACTAACATCTGTTTTAGATGGCATTACCAGAAATACTGTTATGACTATTACCCGCGATATGGGTTATGAAGTTAGAGAAGAGCTAGTAGCTCGTGATGTTTTATATATTGCAGATGAAGCTTTCTTCGTTGGTTCTGCAGCTGAATTAACACCAATTCGAGAAATTGATCGTTATATTCTTGGTTCTGGAGATAGAGGTCCTATTAGCAAAAAAATTCAGGAAAAACTATTTAATGTATTTAAAGGAAAAGAGAGAAAATATTTGCAATGGCTCGATTTTGTATAATAATTTTCAATAGCAAAGAAATTCTATTATGAGTATGTTACCAAACCGAATATAAATACTTCTCCTTCTCCAGCTTTATCTATAGCTGCAACTGTTTTAAAAATGAAGTCTGAAAGAAAAAATATTTTCAACCTTGGAGCAGGAGAACCTGATTATGATACTTTTATAATAGAACAGGATAATCAATATTCCTGTGCAGTTGGTATTGTATTGTTTCTCAGAGAAAACTTATTTCAGTCCAGGGTTAATATAAATTCTTAATTTGTACCAAGCCCTGGATTTTTTAATAATCCAAAGAGCATTTTATTAATCTAATTAGGATTTAAAAAAGATGTTTGAAGATTTAAATTCAAAACAAAAAGAAGCAATATCTATTGTTGATAAGCCCGTACTGGTTATTGCTGGGGCAGGTAGTGGCAAGACTAGTGTTATAACTCAACGCATTATCTATCTGATAAAAAATTTTAATATATTTCCCAGAAATATCCTGGCAGTTACCTTTACCAATAAAGCAGCAAATGAAATGAAAAAAAGAATAATAAACGATACCGTATTAAACAAAGAATTATTTTCAACCTCTCTCTATAATCAAATATGGATAGGGACCTTCCATTCTGTTTGTGCTAGAATTTTACGTAAACATATTAATATTCTTGGATATAAAAGCATATTTAATATTTATAATAAAAATGAATCTATTAATTTAATAAAAGAATGCATAAAATTGCTTTCTTTTGATATTAAGCAATATAATTCAAGGATAGTTCATAGTATTATTGAAAATGCTAAAAATAGATTATTAGATGAAAACGAATTTAGTGCAAACTCAATTGGTTTTTATAATTATCAGATAGGAGAAATATACAAAAAGTATCAAGAGCAATTAATCATACAGCAGGCTCTTGATTATGGAGACTTAATTCTGAAGACTGTTGTGATTTTTAAAAATTTTCCAACTATTTTAGAATATTATCAAAAAAAATTTAAACAAATTTTGGTTGATGAATATCAGGATATTAATCACGCACAGTATATTTTTATCAAACTTCTATCTCAAAAAAACAAAAACCTCTTTGTCGTAGGTGATCCAGATCAAAGCATTTATGGCTTTAGAGGAGCTGAGTTAAGCAATATCATTAATTTTGAAAAGGATTTTACTGAATGTAAGGTAGTTAAATTGGAACAGAATTATCGTTCTACAGAGATGATAATAAGAGGAGCCACACAGGTAATTAAGAATAATATATATCGTAAAGAAAAAAAACTATGGACTGAAAAAAAAGGTGGAGAAAAAATTAAATATTATGAAGCCAGTAGTATTAATGATGAAGCCAACTTTGTTGCTCAGGAAATTATTAATATAAAAAGGAATAAAAAAATAAATTGGGCTGATTTTGCAGTGTTATATCGTATTAATACTCAATCAAGACCATTTGAAGAAGTTTTCGCTCAAAAAAATATTCCCTTCAAAGTTGTTGGTAACTCTAGATTTTATGAAAAAAAAGAAATTAAATATTTAATAAACATATTGAGTATTATTAATAATTCTTATAACAAAGATAGTATAAAAAAGGGGTTAGAAATAGAGAAAATTGGTATAGGGAAAAAGGGATTTCAATCACTAGTAGAAAAAGCCGAAGGAGAAGGAGAGCAAAAATCAATTTTAAGTACTTTATCTCATTATATTAATTTATCTGATAACCGGATTACTTTGGAAAATAAGAAAAAGATTAAACAGCATATCAATATATTTATGGAATTACAAAAAAATAATAATATTAATATATCTAAACTGGTTGAAAAACTTATAAAAGAAATTAATTTTTACAATTTAATAAATAACAAAGAAGATAGCTCGATAAAGAAAAATATTATCAATAATGTTAAGATATTCATTCAATCAATTAGGGAATTTGAGAAATTAAATCCTGAAGCTAAGTTAGACAATTTTTTAAATTATATTTCTCTGGTAACTGATATGGATATTATTGATGATTTAGACAATGATAACAAGGTAAATTTGATGACTTTGCATTGTGTCAAGGGCTTAGAATTCCAAGTAGTTTTTTTAACAGGATTTGAAGAAGGTCTGTTCCCTCATCGAAAAAGTATAACAAATCAACTTGACTTAGAAGAAGAAAGGAGACTTTGTTATGTCGGAATGACTCGAGCTATGGATCAACTTTATATAACATTTAGTTGGCGTAGAAATGTTGAAGGAATGACCTTATTTAATCAAGTATCACGTTTCTTCAGTGAAATACCTAAAGGCTGTATAGAAAAAATAAATAAACACTATCCTGACTATTTGGGACAGCAAGATTTTTCCCGGATGAAAGAAATTATAAATATCTACGATTTGATCTTCCATCCCGATTGGGGAGAAGGCATAATTACAAATATTCAAGAAACAAAAAATGATTCTTACCTTACTGTAAACTTTAATAATTCAGGAATCAAAAGATTATCATTAAAATATGCACCAATAAAAAAGATAAAAGAAAAATCACAAATATAATGGGTATCTTACTAATTAATTTATTTAATGATGTCTCTCTATAATTAGTTTATTCTTCTTTAATTAACTCTAAATTTTTTTCAATTGTTGCTACATCTTCAATATTTTTTAAATACTGGTCAAAAGCCTGTTGCTGTTTCTGAGGTAATAACTGATACTTTATTTCTTCTCTTACCTCATCTAACTCCAAATAGCGTGATGGATTTTTTTCGATTATCTTAAAAATATGAAATCCTTTTTCGGTTGGTATAATTTTACTAAGATCACCGGGATTTAAAATAAATAATTGTTCTTCAATTTCTGCAGTTAAAGTACCCTTGCTTATAAATCCGATATCTCCTCCTTTAGAAGCACTTGTAGCAATAGATATTTCTTGTGCTAATGTTGAAAAATCCATACCTTCATTTAATTTTAGAAGAGCATCTAAAGCTTGGTCTTCTGTTTCAGTTAGAATGTTCAGAGCATGCACTTCTTCTTCTTTCCAATAATTTTCTTTATTTTCTTCATAATAAAACTTTATGTCATCATCGCTTAATTCAGTTGTTTCAACGACTTCCTTTTCAATTAGATATTGAATTAAAATTTGTTCGGTTGCGTTTTTAATTTGAAATGCAACTTCTGGATTATCGCTTAATTTTATTTCCTTGGTTTTTTGGATAAGCAATGTTTGAATTACAATCTGTTCCAATAAATCTTCCTTATTTAATTGTATTTTGTACTGATCAGGAATAGCATCCCAGTACTGGTTAAAATCATTTAAGGTAATGATTTCATCATTTACAATAGCAAGTATACCTTCTGGAGTAGCCTCTACCTCTACTAGATTATCTTCTTGACTATTTATTCCTATTGAGAAAATAAGTAAAAAAGAAAAAATGGAAATAATAAAGTAAGCAGAAAATTTTTTATAAAATATTTTCAATGATTGTACTCCTTTCTCATACTTTCAATACCAAAAATAGTATTCTCAAAAACTTAATCACAGTCTAACACAACTAACTAAGTAAGTAAAGCAAAGCATAACAAGACGAACTAGTTAGTGTAAAATTTACTGGGGTACTTAAAAACTTGCCCTAACCTATAAAAAAGGTGTAGACTTACCTAAAAATACTCAGATCAAAGTATCCTTTAAAAAAAGGAGGTAAGACTACACCTATGAGTACTGATATGATAACAATAACTTTTCCAGAGGTCAAGGTAGAAATTCCCGTAAAGGATTTAACCTTTGATACCCTGGAGAATCTGATCTTTGACATTATACAGGCCATTGCCCGCAAAGTCTTTACCAAAGTGCTGTCTGATATTGATTGCTGCCTGCGTAAGAACAGAAGACGTGGAAAACTGAAAAACACCGGTAAGAGAAGTAAGACATTCTTAACCCGTTTCGGTGATGTAAGTATCTGCCGTACCCGTTACCTGGAGAAAACCGGTAAAGCCCGATATCTCCTGGATGAGGCTCTTTCTACCATCAAAAACCAGCGCATCAGCTATCACAGTGGCCCTTCCCAAAGACTGAAGGAAAAGTTGGTTTACCTGGGAATCGGCAGAGATTTCATGCATTCCTTTAGCCTGAAGGCCGAAGAGGAGATGTCCCTTTCCCAATCTGTAAAACACT
>JAQUNC010000071.1 GCA_028717805.1 Atribacterota bacterium | reverse complement strand
GAGGAGTTTTCAGTCTCGTCATAGCATCAGTCACTAAGATTCCAACATCACAGATTTTTAAATATCAGATACCTCTTTGGCTTGCAATAATTTTAGCATCTATTTTAGCTGTTATCTTCCCTCAAATAGTTCTTTTCCTTCCTAATATGATGTACTAGAAATCCGGGGGAAAAAATAATAGGAGGTGAGAAAATTAATAAAAAAAATATAACACGATTTCAATGAGAATGAATTTAAATTTCATGAAGAAAGGTGTTGTGAAATGGATAAAAATAAATTTTTTATAATTATGATTATCTTAATTATTTTCTTAAATGTATCATTACTTGTATGTGCAGAACAAGAGAAGAAGACTGTTGTTCTTAGCTTTGCCCATCCTTATCCTTCTAGTCACCATAAACAAATTCAAATATTAGAACCACTCTTTGAAGAAATTAAAGAAAAATCTAACGGGCGTATTATAATTAACATTCACCCAGGTGGCTCATTATCTACTGGGGCAATGATGGCAGACGATATGGCATCAGGAGCAGTGGATGGGGGTTGGACTCAACAGGGTTACTATCCGGGTAGATTTCTGTTAACGTCACTTTTTGAATTTTCAGGAATGTGGAGAAATGTCACTGAACTCGCGCATACTATGATGACATTGCTGGAAACAAATGAAGCTTTTCAGGAGGAATATAACAATTACAAAATAATCAGCTTGGGTGGAACTCCTCCAGGAAGTGTATATACGGCTAAGCAGCCTATCCACGGAATCGAGGATTTTAAAGGAAAGAATCTTAGAGTTTCAACTACTTTTGCGGAAGAACTTATTAATTCACTTGGTGGTGTAGGTACCAACATCCCTATGAGTGAGGTTTATGATGCATTGGAAAGAGGAATAATAGATGGTGAGTGTACTGACCATACAGCAATTGAAACCTACAGTCATCATGAAGTAATTAAATATGCAGTTAATAATATGAGTCTATTTACCTCTACAGGAATGGTTGCTTTTAGCATGAATACATGGAATAAGCTTTCTCCTGAAGATCAAGAATTAATTGAAAGCTGTATTGGAATGAAAACTGCCTTGAAAGACGCAAAAATGTATGATGATCTCCAAAGTAATGCTTTGAACTTCTTAAAAAACAATAATATTGAAATATATGAATGGACCGAAGAAGATACGCAACAATTTATTGAAATTGTCACACCAATGATTGATAAAAGAATTGAGCAAATTGAAGCAAAGGGAATACCGGCAAGGCAGTTTTATAATGAAGCAATCGAGATCAGAGATAATTTTAGAAATAAAAATAAATAAAAGCAAGTTATAGAATTTCTACTATTAAGTTGCAGTGTTATTTAAGTCACCAACTTAACAGTAGATTTGTTAATTCCTTGGGGCAGAAAACCAGAGGTTTACCATGAATAAAAAATAAAAGACGGCGATATTTAGGTATCAAGACGAAACGATACTCGGTGAGATAGGCACTGTGTTCTGTCTGAAAGCTTTGTTTGCATGTCAACACTTTAAATAAGTAATTATTGAGGTGATTAAAATGTCAATTGAAAAGTCTGTTGATTTAAAATTAAATGTGAAGCCAATTTTTTTACATTTGGTTCACACTGCTGTTTATGAAGGTCCCTGTAGAAGTGGATTAGGTGAAAAACTCACTGCAGAATATGATAAAAAAATGGGTGAAAAAACTTATAAGATATTTAAAGATAATTTAAAAAAAATACATTCTACTGATGATGTTAGTCTTTTAGAACCCTTGTATCTTTCTTGGACTGACAAATTTGTCTTATCTGCAAAGACTAATGAATTATTTAGATTAGTGGAACCTGATTTAAATAAGACAGATTTTTTTCTATTAAGTGGCCGATTTCCTAGTTATTTTGCCATTGAACTAGCAAAAAGGTTTAAAAAGCCTGTTGGGGCTGCAGGTCCTTTTACCACTGATGCACCTGCTTATTTACAATCTATTGGCCTAGAAGGTTATGCTTATACAGACAATTATGCTACACGTGAACATTTTTCGCTACTAAGAGCTAGAAAAGGTATTGCTAATACAAGAGCATTGTTCGTATTAAAAAACAATTTAGCAACTCTTGGAGCAATGGCTAGTATAAGAAACTTAGACTATCTTGAACAAAAATATGGAATTAAATTTTCTTTTATTAATGCAGAAGATGTATTGGATGCAACTACGAATTTGGACGAAGAAGGGATTAAACAGGCCGAAGAAATTGCTGATAAACTGATAGAAAATGCTGAATATTGTACTGTGGAAAGAAAATATATGATTAATTCTATAAAATTTTACATTGCAGTTAAAAGATTACTGGAGAAGTATGAATGCAATGCATTCACTATTCCATGTCCAGAGATATGTGCTACACATAGGCTTAATAAAGATAAATACACATTTTGTCTTGCCCATTCACTATTAAAAGAGGATGGGATACCTTCAGCATGTCAAAACGATACTAGTGCTCTTTTTACCCTGGCTATTTTAATGAATATAACAACTTCTGCACCACATATGGGTAATTTACACCCTGCAACAAAAGAAATACATGACCTACTTAAGTCTGATGCTATGGTAACTGATCTTTTAAAAGATGCAGGCGAAAAATTTAAGACAATGGATAATCTTGTATATCATTTTCACTCTGTTCCAACTAAGTATATGGGAGGAAGGGATAAGTCTCCTTCTTGTTATGGTATCCAATCGTTCACTCATTCAGGATGGGGACCGGCTATGAGGTACAATTATGATCAGGATATAAATAAGGAAATAACATTTCTTAAAGTAGATCCTTCTGGAACAAAAATGTTGGCTACAAAAGCTATAATTGTTGGTGATGCAGGATATAAGAATATTGGTTGCCCAACAGGGTTCTTTGCACAAGTAGACGATGTAAAAGACTTTTTTAAAAAAGAATGTAAAGTTGGTCACCACCATGCTTGGGTTTATGGAGATATAAGGGAAAAAATCAAAGAGCTTGGAGAAATAATGGGGATGGAAGTTTTAACTGCATGATAATTTTCTTAAGAATAAAAATAGTGATATATAAAAAACTAAAAAGTGTTTTAGTAATAAGAAATAAAAAAACAAATATCATATTTTTATCTCTTATCTTAATAGAATCATATTGGGTAAAGATTTTAAGGCCATACCAACTAGTTCATTGGTATTGCCTTATTTTTTTCTTAATATATATATAATATTAATGTAATACCTAAACTGAATTGCACTAAATTTGTTCTTTGACAATGGAAATCTGTTGATTCAGTAACCTCCTTACTAGGATAACCAGATTCTCGTTTCGGTGATTAAATCACCATTCTACTTCTTTCAAGTATAGCTGCATAGTCTCCTTGGCACGTGAGGTGATAGGAAAAGTAAGGACTTTGACGTTTCTTTGGTAAATGCCAAAAACGATGTTTTTGCCAGTTGCACCCCAGACACGTTTACCTGGTCTTCTACCACCGAACATGGTTTTATCCATTTCGATCTCACCAGAGAGTGGTTTTAGATCTTTGATAATATCCTAGAAAAACACCTCTCTTGGGTTACAAAACCATCTTAGTATAATTGGTTTGCTGTAAGGGATTTGAAAACGCAGGCGATATGCTGGAACACCTAAAGAAAAATAATCTACTAACCTATCTTTCCAATAGGGTGAAATCCGGGTTTTACTCCAGATGTTTTTAGATGCTTTTATGGTTAGGCCACACTTGCTACAAGGAGGTAAGACTACACCTATGGATACTGAGTATGATAACCATAACTTTTCACCAGGTCATTGATGAAGCCCTAGCAAAGATTGACAATCTCTTAGTAGCTTCTTCTGAGCAAAAACAGAAGAAGCTTTTGGCAGACTTCTATTCCTACATCTCTAACAACCGCCATGGTATCAGTAATCAGGTATCTCTAAAGGATAAGGACAAGGAGATCGCAAAAACAGGAGCAATTGAATCCAATGTCAAACTAGCCATTGCCAACCATTTCAAAAAACAGGGCAGAAGCTGGACCAAAAAAGGGGCATTCTCTTTGCTGAAAGTCAAAGAGACCATTCTCAACGGCAAGTGGGACACCAGGTTGCAAAAACAGAGGAATCATCCTATTAAGGTAACACTATTTAAACCACCATTATCAGCATCCTATTTTACCAAAGAAGTTTCTTATCCTGCCATAATCCAGGCCAGGATCCCGGTCTTAGATGGGCCGCATACAGATAAACCATGGGTAGGTGTTTTAAGGAAATTAGCTCAGTTAGAGTATGTATAATGAAATAGAAAAAAATTAAAGAAAGTAGATTTAGTATGTATCACTGTAAACCAAATAAAAGAAGGGTATTTGCCATTTATTTTAAGCTAGAATAGTTATACTAATCTATAAGGTAGGTCAGCCTCAAACAATAAAATTTTTACAGTAGAAAAAAGTGCCTACAAAAATTTGACACAGACGGAGGCACACACTAGAATGACAACAAATATATAATCTTCTATATTATAAATTGTATTAATTTCATGATGTGTTTACACATCTAGTTCTTTCCTATAGAAATAGGTTGCTATTTATCCGGGTTCCGAAAATGTGTACTGACTAATGAAGCCGTTGTGGTCGCGGCGGCACAATTAATAACGGGGGTAAAAAGAATATGAAAGATTATGATGTTGTTATTGAATCGGGAAGTGGTGGCATTGCCTGTGCATTGTAATGCTCGGATAAAGGAAAACGAGTGTTGCTATTAGACAAATGAAGCAAAGACAGCCCGGATGGAACGTGTATTAATAGGGGGTATATTCAGCCGAAGGTACTGTTCACAGTGTGCATATATTTGAAAACATCAAAAACGCAAAGAAATTCGGTACTGGAATGTCCGAATATACGGTCAATTTCAAGCACGTTATGGCGATAAAGAACAAAGAACAAAATACTGCAGCATATGATATTTGGCCTCAAGCAGTTTGTTATCGGCAGCCGAGATAATATCGAGTCGTGGTTGAATACTTTGGCCGAGATAACCAGCCCAACCAATGTCAAGGTGATTTGCGGTGGTAATAAAGAATAATTTTTGGCGAGAGACGGAATTGTCATAGCAACTGGCTCGGAGCCAACTATGATTACCGTATTCAATATCGACTGAAAAACGTACTGACATCTGATTAAAAACTAACACTCAAAGATCCGCCTCGATCAATACTGGTGATCGGTGCTAGTGCGATAAGCATCGAGATCGGTACTTTCTATAATGCGATTGTCGAGCTGATGAACAGCGTTACGCTGCTGATGAATGACAAGCAGATAACTGCTATGTTTGAAGAACATTTAATTAACCTTAAAAATCCATCTTCTTAGAAGGTGGTAATGGTTAAACGGTTATACCAGTAAGATGCTCAATTTGGTATGATTAACATATGGCCAAGCCATGGATTATATTTGGCATTCCTGAGATTGCAAAGGTAGGCTTTTTCGAACAGGATGCCAAGGATTAGGGTATTGATGCGTTGACAGGTTTTATTAAAATTAGTGCCAACGAGATAACAAACACCATGCAGGAAACGACGGGTGCGATTAAGATCATGGTCGATAATAAAACACACTGGATTATTGGGGCGGAGTTGTATTGTACGAAAATGAGTTTGCTGATCGGCGAACTGGCGATTTGTGTCCCTAAAGAAACGAGGGTTGTGACACTGGCTACCACAATTCACGTGCATCCGACGTTGACAGAGGCTGTGATGGAATTTGTGAAGAAGCCTCTGGGTACGGCTTTTCATAAATAATACGAGCCTGAGACAATAAAGGAGGAATTATGAACCTGATCATTTCTGCCGAAGCAGAAGAAAAGATGAACGCACGTGGTATTAAAAAAGAAGATGTGGAAGCAGTCATCAAGAATGCGGAATCCAAGAAGACATTTTTAATCGCTGACGATGGCAGTTTTCTTGCCAAGCACCGTCTAGAGAATTTCTGTCCATATGTGGCATATTCAAAGGAAGGGG
>JAQUNC010000070.1 GCA_028717805.1 Atribacterota bacterium | reverse complement strand
TAAAAAATTCTAAGGAATTTCAGCAATATCTTTTATATGAAGCAGGGGTTGCCGTGTTGGCTAGAACCTGCTTTGGCAGAAAGAACCAGGAAGAAAACCAGGAATATATTAGACTTTCTTATGCTACATCCAGAGAGAATATTTTAGAAGGCGTTAGGAGAATCAAGAAAGCAGTTGAAAGATAGATATAAAAGAATTATCTATTTAGATCAATTTGCACTTAGCTATATGGTAAGGGCACTACATCCTGAGATGAAGGTAACAGGGAATAATAATACTGATGCTTTCTGGATTGAGTTGTATCAAAGGTTAGATAGGTTGGTTAAAATGCAAATTATTATCTGTCCTTGTTATTTTATTTAAATAATAAAGAAAAATTCTTGATTTATTTAGAAAGACTGGAAGAGGAGTTTCCTTCTGAATACCATGAGAAAGTAATGAAATAGATGGGGAAGAATGGATCAATACTTCTACTCAGCTTTACCAAGAGAAAAATCAATAAGGTTTAAACAGAATTGAGATTCATTGCCAACCCTTATCAAATAGAACACAGAAGAGCAATCCCTTTTCCAAATCAATTTCCAGCCTCTCCCCAATAATAACATTACTGAGACTGTAGTCGGTAACCTTCAAGTTTTTTTTAGGGAATTGATATTGAACCCCCTTCATAGTGAGATTTTTTATAGTACTTAAGGGGAAGAGAGAAAATCTTCTGCCTTTGAGATGAAGTAAGGTAGTTTTTCTATTGATGGGAAAAATAAGGGAATTAGAAGTGATAATGTTCATCCGGATTCCTGGCTTATAATTGCGGAAGAGGTTGATAATGGCGGCATAACTATGATCAAAATAATTACCCGTTATTGCCAAAAGTACAATTTCTTTAGGATTCATACTAATAGCCTTCTTAATACATAACTCCAAATCGCTGAAATCTTTTTTACTGGGAAATTTCTCAATTGGGGTATTGGGGTAGTGTTGTAATAAATTAGATGATGCACTATCCAGATCACCAATAATAAGGTCTGGATTTATATTAAACTCATGGAGCAAGGATAATCCATTATCAGCAGCAATTATAAAATCAGCTGATTGGCAAAAAGATATTATTTTCTCCTTTTGCCAGTCTTCTCCATTGCCTACTATTACAATTCTTTGTGGAGATTCGACCATAATAACATCCCAAAGTTTTTTCTAAATCATCATAATATAAATAATCTATTTTTTCAAATAAGAATATACTATTATCTATTTTTTTATCATTACAAATACCTATATATATTCTTATAATGAAATATATTAAAATAATTTATGATTTAATCTAGTGGGAATTTACCATCTTTGAGTCAATCTCAATTTTGCTATAAAATTAAGTAACTGCCAATACCTGCTTATTATTGACTCCTTCTTTAATTAGTTCTACTTCAGATAAGAGAGGATCATCTTTTTGTGAGATTCGATCCTCTTTGGTTATCTTCATATACCTTCTACCAATCTGTCATTCCTCATCAATCTCCGGAAATTTCAGGGAGACATTTTGTTTTAATGATTCAGATAGCCTTGTTAACTTTCCTCAAAAGTAATGTCAAGACCCAGAATTTTACGGTGTCTATTAAGAAATCTCTATCCTGATTTAATTAATCTTGCAAAATTGTCTTTCTTGACTTACTATTTAGTTGGGTTATCCTGAATTATCCTCCTTAATGGTTTTAGTGTCTTTTAATTATTATGGAGGCTCTTGATAGCTTATTTCAGGTTATTATTTTAAATTACTATTCTACTTTTATAGAAAAAATAGCACATGTTCAGTGGTTATTAAATAAATAATAGATTGTAGTATTGTAAAAGAAAAGTTAAGGATAAAATCAGTTAAAGAAAGTTATCAAAAAAGGAGGATTTTTATGATATTTAAATTTAGAATTCTCATTGAAATTAGTTCCATACTTTTATTTATGATTTTAATAAAAAGAAGTGTTTTTTGTTGTACCAATATGAATATGGGGAAAAATGCCTCAGCTGATGGTTCCGTTATGAATATGGGCTCCCAAGAAGGGGAATTTAATCCAAACATTATAATCATTACTGGAAAAAAGTTTGAACAAGGATCAATAGCACCGGTTTATTTAAATAGATTTCAGGATGGTGCACCGCATTCTGTTCCGGTCATAAAAGTTGGTGAAATACCTCAAGTAGAAAGAACATATACCTATTTCCAATCTTGTTTTTCTTTCATGAACGAACACCAGGTTTTTATAAGCGATGAACTATTAGTGGGTAAACCTGAGTTGGAAAATCCGAATGGAATTATGGATTCAGACCAACTTATGGTGTTTGCTTTGCAAAGAGCAAAAACAGCTAGAGAAGCTATCATGGTTGCCGGTAAACTTGCTGAAAAATATGGATATAGTTCAAATTACGGAGGACCAGAGGCTTGGTCGGTAGGTGATCCAAATGAAGTATGGTGGTTTGAAATCTTTGGCGGTGGAGCGGATTGGACCCCAGATTCTGGTAGACCAGGAGCAGTATGGGTAGCTCAAAGAGTCCCGGATGATCATGTATCTTTTAATTGTAATCGTAGCAGGATAGGTAAAATTAACCTTAACGATTATGATTATTTCATGGGTTCCTCAAATATATATACTCTAGCTGAAGAAATGGGTTGGTGGGATCCTCACTCCGGAGAGCCGTTTATTTGGTATGAAGTATATGCTGATGGGAAAGCATTATTTGTAAGTAATCCAGATCCTGAAATTGAACTTCGCGAATGGCGTCTTGTCAGCTTAGTAGCACCATCTATGGAACCTGATCCAAATCAAAAAAGATGGCCTTTTTCAATTAAACCTGATAAGAAGCTATCAGTACAAGATATAATGGCTATTCAGAAAGATGTTTACAAGGGTACTGTATTTGATTTAACAGAAGGTCCGCTGGCTGGTCATTGGGGAAGCCCTGATCGTTTTAGCATGTCATCAGTTCATCGTGCTATTTCACACTGGTCAACGACATATCATTTGATTGTACAAACAAGAAACTGGTTACCTGATCCAATAGGTGGTTTAATGTGGTTTGGTTGGGATAAAGCAGCAACAAGTGTTCAAATGCCAATATACTGTGGTATAACTGAATTACCAGATAGATTCAATAATCAGTCACGAGAAATATTCCATAGAGACAGTGCTTATTGGGCTTTTAACTTTGTAAGCAATTGGGCAAACCTGAATTATGAATACATGATTAGGGATATAACCGAAGCCCGAGAGTATTTGATGTACGATATGTTTACTTTACAACCTGCTATCGAAGCTACTGCCTTGGAATTATATGAAAAAGATCCATCCCTAGCTATTCGTTTTCTTACAAACTATTCAGTTAATACAGCCAACAAGGTAGTGGATTACTGGTGGGATTTAAGCAATAGACTTATTGCAAAATATGTTGATGGTGCTGCAGTTGGAGAACCCTCCCCAAAATATTCTGATAGTTGGCAAAAGGCTGACAAAGAATTTCAAGAAGGGAAAAAATAAACAATCATTTTAATGAAAAGTTTATAAAAAAGATATTTTAAAGAATAAAATACAATAATTAAAAATTAAGCTAACTTAAACAAATAGGGAGAGTGAATAAGTTAAATTATTTACCATACTAAAGCTAATAAATCATTTACTAAAAATTATTTAAATAAATTTATAAATTGTCCATCTTTATAAATGGAGGCGATATAGTGTGTGCATAAACAAGTATGATCTTGGGAGTTATGGTTGTATTTTTTATTTTATCATTACAATGATAAAAAATGTCTTCTAAATTACTAATGATCATTAGTACTTTTACGGATACTTTGGTTACAGGATTCGGTATACCAATAAGGCATATCGTTGAGGGGACTTTTGCCTATTTAGGCATTATTTTACTATTACTGCAGCAACTATCTTTATGAATATACTCCAAGATAGTAAGATAATATACTATATAGTCAAGAGTATAGTAGAAATTTTGTATAAATAGATATTAATTCTCTGGTTTTGTCATATTAGTTTTATTATTGCCCGGAGCCCTTATCGGCTTAGACAGCGTATAAGTTCTTATTTCTGTTGGTATTGCAACAATGGTTTTGCAATCAATGGGCATTCCTACAGTAAATGTTACAGCAATTGTGTTTATTGGTGTGGATTTAAGCGTAGTAACCTCAACGGTAAATGTATACACAATGATTATTTCTAGTGGCGTAAATATGCCCTATATCGGATTCTTTATACTACCTATCTTGTTTTAGCATTTTTCACTGTTATCTTTCTGTTGTGAAAAGGGAAACCTCTTAAAATGGATACCCTACTAGAAAATTACCCCCACTATCGGAACAAATGAACGGATTTAAGTTTACTTTCCTTTCGTTGTCCTAATAGTTCTGATAGTAGCCACCAGGTTTTTGCTATGAGCTTTCCCAATTTTAGGGATACCTATGATTTTTATTACAGTTTTATAGTGCCTCTTGTAATAGCCTGGACAAGTGGACAAAAAGTAAATACTATTCTAATCACAAAACAAACTGTTAAGTAGTTTTTTTACTACAGATACTGGTAATCCACAAGAAGGATACTCTATGTGATACCACATTAAAACTGAATGGGGAGCAGGTGGTTAGATTTAGTGATTGATTAATAATCCTCAACATCAATAGCCTAATCCTGAAGTTAATGCTATTTAAATAGTTTTTTTAATTGTACAATACTTTATAAAACTATCTTACTTTATAAGAACAACAAAAATATTTTTAAAAAATTGTTTAAAATTATTGACATGATTATACATTATATATAATATATAAAATATAATATCAAAGATTGATAGGTTAAAAATGATGATTATTAAAAATATGAATCTATCTGACCAATTATATGAAGATATAAAAGATAGAGTTCTAAGAGATGATCTAAAATTAGGTGCAAAAATTAGTGTTGATGAAATAGCAAAATACTATGATGTTAGCCATACTCCAGTGCGTGAAGCGTTAAATAAATTATCAATGGATGGAATAGTGATTAGCGCACCAAATAAAGTACATAAAATTTTTAATTTTTCAAAAAAAGAATTGCTTGAGGTGATGGAGATAAGAAAAATTTGTGAGTGTTATTCCATTGATAAAGCAATAGAAAATATTAAACAAGAAAAGTTTGAAATAATATTAAAGCAAGTTTTAGAATTAAAGAATTTAAGAGGAAAAGATGTTTCTCATAATTTTTATAATACTGATTTAGAACTTCATAAAACTATCATTGAAGGTTCAAAAAATTCTAAATTAATAGAATTCTATAATCAGGTTTATTTTATAATTGAAACCGTGATATATAGGATAGATTCTCAAGAAAAAGATATTAATGAATTTATTCTAGAGCATATTAATATACTATCATCAATAATAAAAAAAGATAGTAATCTAACAAAAAAATTGTTAGAAAAACACTTAGAGCATTCTACAAGATATTACATAGATAATTTTATGTAGATAAATAAGCTATTTTTCATTTTAGTGTTAAACAGAGAATAAACAAGATTAAGAAGTATATTAGAATTTTATCTGGGTAAAAAAATTAGAGAATTTCTTGCTTAAGTTTATTTAGACTTTTGCGCATAATTTTTTTAATATCCTATTTTATATATTAAGACTATACAGGATAAATATTTTCCATTATTGTTTTTTCAGTTTAAATAATTAATGAAGACCAATTTTTACCTATTTAAAGAAAAAAAAGGGAGGAACCCAAATGAAAAACATTCTGGTAATCGGTGCTACTGGGCAGATTGGTTCTGAGCTGACATTGGCTTTGCGGGATAGATACGGTTCAGCCAATGTAGTTGCAGGAGGCCATATCAAAAAACCATCCTCTGATAAATTAAAAGACTCAGGTCCTTTTGAAACAGCAGATTGTCTTGATACCAAAGCACTCACTGCCCTTCTCCAGAAATACCACATTGATACCATTTACCACCTACCAGCCTTACTTTCTGCCACTTCCGAACAGAATCCCAAATTAGCC
>JAQUNC010000069.1 GCA_028717805.1 Atribacterota bacterium | reverse complement strand
AATACTTTATAACACCATATAACAATAATATATTATATATAATAGCATTAAACATTAACATATAATAGTTAACCTTAATTGAACACAGGGGCAAGACGGCACTTGCGTGCCGGGCCATATCTCCCGCAGGCCAATATTGAGGGAATATATCTATTACATAATACGGATACTATCGGACCTTCCCCGAAGGTCAGCGATAATACTGCATTATGTAATACGGGAGATATGCCAGCGGATGGATGGTATAAAGCAGTAGATATATATCAGTAGAAATTTCATTATAGGTGTAAATATTATTGATATCCGCTTCTTGCCCCTGTAGTATAAATGATGGTAAAAAAGAGATGGCAATCGTGCGGTTCTTGGCTTTCGTTTCAAGCGGGAAAATACCCCGCTTCAAACTCAGGGCAAACGTTTGTTCGGTTATGTAGTCGTGCACTACTTTATTCTTCCCTTGCAGTTATAATAGCGGGAAATATAGTTGCAAGGTCAGAACAAAGAACGTGCACTCCGGGGAGCCGAAATGTGGGGAAAAACAAGAAAAAAAGAGATAATATTCTTATCTTTATATCGATATTTTGTAAATATTATTTCGACTTTGTGGTTTTATATATTTTTGTATGGTATATTTTAAATATAATATACTGTTAGTTCTTTTGTTAAAAAATATTATAGTACCTATTAACAAAAATTGATAAAGGCAAACTGCCTGAAAAGACAGGACGCAAAGCGATGGGTCTAAAGTAAGCCTTTGCTATGGTTGCCACGCTGCCGATTTTTTTATATTTGCTACTTATATATTTTTTCCTGAAGTATAAAATAATTTATTAGGGAGGTGGTGCTTAAATAATAGATCATTGGCCAAATCTTTTAATTAATTACTTCTTTTTCTATAAGCAAATAGATATTTGCTTTTTATTTGTGATCATTTTAAACACCCACAAATGAAGCCTTATAAAAATTTACATAGGAGCATAAAAATATGAAACGAAACAAAGATAAGATTTTCCTTTTTACCATCGTTACACTTTTAACGGCTTTTCTGACTTTTTCATTTACCGGCTGTGTACCTCCTGTTCCTGAGGTAATAGAAGTTACCGGAGTAAGTATAACTGAGGAAGACCATTCAATCGAAGTTGGAGATGCCCTGCAGTTAACAACACTAGTCACTCCGGAAGATGCTGACAATAAAGCAGTAACATGGGAATCGGATAATGCTGATGTAGCTGCAGTTGATGAAAATGGTCTGGTGACAGCATTAAAAAAAGGAGTAGCCAATATCACTGTTATAACAGAAGACGGTGCTTTTACTGATACTATAAAGATAACCGTTACAAAGCCTTATGTGCCCTCTCCTCCTACTATCAAGAAATATGAGGTAGATTTTCAAGTAATCGATGCAATACCAGTAGGAATAAACAGTAGAAATGGTATTTCAATTGACTTATCCGGATTCAAAATAGAAATATTCACAGATGCTGAAAGACTCAACAAGAAAACTGATACCCTAACTGATGTTGAAGGTAAAGCCTCAGTAACGCTTCCAAATGGGGAATACTGGTTTAGGGTAAGTAAAGAAGGCTATGCAGATTATCCTCCTGAAGCTCCCCTTTCTTTACAAAGACAGACTCAACCTGCCTACTTCAAAGTAGAGGGTGCTGATGTTACTGATATTCCACCGATACCCATGCAAAAAACCTATATTCTTACGATGGTTGTTGACCCGACAGGTTCCGGGACTGCAAGCGATGATACAAACACCGGTCCTTATACTGCAGGAACTGAGGTAACTATTTCTGCTGAAGCTGCTGGGGGATATAAGTTTGACAGCTGGTCTGCGACCGTAGGTATCTTTGCTGATAATACCAGTGCCGATACTACCTTCACCATGCCTGATTCTAATGCCACAGTAACCGCCAATTTTGCTCCAACCTATACTGTAACTGTGGATTCCGTAGAAGGCGGGACAGCAACTGTTGTTGCGAATCCCAATTCAGCCGTTTTGGAAGGAGATACCGTAACAGTTACCATCAGCAACATTGAAGAAGGTAAGGCCTTCTCTTCCATCGCTGTGGAAGGTGATGATACCACTAATTCAATAACAGCTACAGAAGTAACAGCAGGTGAAGAATATACCTTCACCATGCCGGCTGAGGATGTGACAGTTACAGTGACCATTGAAACGAGTTGTACTCCTCCTGAAGTAGTTCCTGGTTATTTTAACAGCAGCAGCGATGCAGGGTCTAATACTTCTTCTGTCTCGGTCCCATTACATCCAAATTCCAATATAGGTGATCTGGTTATTATTATTTTTGCCACTGAAGGAGATATGGGAACTGTTACTCCTCAGGATGGATTCCAGGAAATAATAACTAAAACAGGTAGTGGGTATCCCGGTATTGCAGCTTTTTATAACATTTTGACAGAAACTGAAAATAATGATTTTACCTGTACGCTTGAAAATCAAAATGAATGGCTTGCCCAATCTTATAAAATAACCGGTCATAGAAACACTGATCCTATTGGAAATTCAAATGATGGTATGATAAATAATAACTTCGTACTTCAGGTTCCTGGTATTAACGGTGCATCCTGTTCATTATTAATTGCAGCTGCAGTAAATAATGAGGTTGAATTTTGGTTTTCTGAAATGGAGTGTATAGGAAAACATAGCGATGATAGCATGAAACTATATTTCGAAATATCAAAAGAAAATAGAGAGAATGCCTCTTATACCGGTGCTCGTTTTTTCAATTTGTGGGACGATGATTATAGTGGGGATATTAGTGGAATTATGTTTGAAATACTATCTCCCAATTCAGAATATCAAGCCGGTGCATAGGGGAAACAAGGGGACAACGGTTCTCTGTTTTATGATAAAAAATACATATCAATAATAAATGAAATTTTTTGGAGGTTTCAAGGAATTATGAATAAAAAATTAATTAGCTCTCTTCTCATTTTGTTGTTTGCTTTATTATTTATCGGATGTAGTGGTGTTCAGAAAACTGCCGATTTAGATCTTTCTTTCGATCCAAATCCTGCCCCATATGACTTTGGATTAGATGAATGGCCTTTTACAATTACAGTAACCGAACAAAATGGAGTTGGTGTTACTTTAACCGAATTTACATTTAAAACATATAACAATAATAATCAGCTATTAAGCACAGATGTTTTTGATTCTGAGGAAATTATTGATAGGTTTGATACAAATTATGTTTCAGCATTTTCTTCCATAGATCATGATTTGGGTCGTGCCAATAATGTTAATGGTATCAAATATGCAATCATTTCAGTCGAAGGTTTAGACGATAATAATGTTCCTGTTTCTGCAGAAGCAAGAATAGATTTTCTACCTTTTCTTTAAAAAAATAACACTGTTAAACAGGCATAATTTATGGCAAGGGGGAGGTAATTTTTCCTCTTGCCATAAATTATGGTCATCCTCTGATTGCATATCTTCAGGCAAAATAGCTCAAAAGTGTATTTCTTTTTGAGATATTTTTCTGAAGTTATGATCTTGTGTCTTTTCTTTCTTCTTAAGCATTGCTTTTTACAAGTCAGGGATAGTTTCCTGTTTTGAAAAAAGTAATGCTCTTTCTTCCGGCAATTCTCCCGCCAGTCATGGCATTTTAGGATCTGGCGGGTGTATTGCCTCTTCTCTTTATCTTATTCTTTTAATGCCCTATTCTATTCCCAGCATGTCCTGAAACTGCCCTGCACGGATATTCTTTCCTGTATCCTTAGCAGGGCAAGTTGATGGAGATGCGCACAATAAAAAGACAGTTGAGCGGAAAAGACGAAATAGCCTGCTCTGAAATGATTTATTTGAGAGCAGGCAGGCAAAATAACGAAAGAGCAGAACAAGGATTGTATTTTTCGGGAATAAGTCCCTGTTGACGAAAACGGAGAGAAAAGGCACGCATGCCGTGGTGCCGCACCGAGTGAATAACGAGGTGTGTCTTAAACAACACGGCATAAAATATAGTTTACATAACACCACATTATCGTCTGCCCTGAACAGGGTGTGATAATGTTTGTTATGTAATAATATTTTTCTTAAGTGCCGCCGTACGGTGGGCTGTTAATGATTAAATCGCGATGCAATTTACCGGATTACGAATTCATAGGTAACGATATGCTTTCATTTATACTATGAGAGTTTCTTATGAATTGTTCCCGAGTACGGATGAAGGGAAAAAACCGGAAAATCCCACTCTTGAAATTTTATCGGTAACGATATACCAGCATTTATTCCGGTAGAGTTTCGGATAAAATTAATTTAGCAGTTATTTTATTCTTTTTTTTATGCAAAAACAATCTAATCTATAGAAAATATTATTATTTATATAAATTTCATAAAATAATGTCTAAACCACTCAATTATGGGGAATAAAATAATAGACCAACCAATTAATTAATTAAATATCAATTAAAATAAATCGCTAAAGGCAAACTGTCCGAAAGGGCAGGGCGCAAAGTCATGGGCCTACCGTCATATCATGACCAGGGCTGCCAGACCGCCGATTTGTTTTTTTATTCTTAGAGGTCAAAGAGTTCAAAAGATTAGATGTTTATTGGTAAATTAAAAATCGCTCAATAAACAAATTTACATAATTTAAAAAATGTTAAAAGGAGAGTAAAAATATGCCTAACCGGAAATGTGCAAATAATAGCTCAAAAAGAACCATAAAAATGTTCAGAACTTATAGAAAACAGTTAATCAATATTTTTTTATTAGTTATCATTACTTTGACATTTTTAACCACATACTGCATGGGAAACAACCAAACTCAAGGTGAAGAACTTTATCAGCAGGCCCTTAAACTGGAAGACCAGAACAATTTCAGTCAGGCAGTAAATCTCTATGAGCAGGCATACTCTACCCTATTAGAAGAAGAGAATTTGGACCTGGCTACTAAGTGCAGTGAATCCTTGCAAAGACTATTGATTTTCCAGATGGTTTATCCTTATACTTTTGATCAGCTTGAAGACGTAATCCGGCAGACATTTCCCCAGGCTACTGGGGAACAAATAGAAAACTGGATTAACAGCAAAGAGATAGAACATTATATCTGGGACGGGGAAGAGTATTATTTTTCAGACGGAATACAAAATCTCAAGTTCCGATACATAGAACTGATACAGTCAGATGAAGCAGCAGAGCAGGAATACAATAATCTGGTACTCAAAGTAAACAAAAATGCCCTGGAACAGCCGGATCATCCCTGGCAACAGTATCAAAAGCCAGCTACTTATCGAGGCATTCATGCTATTACAATTCCCAGAGACAAGTTACCCGAAACAGGTACCTACCGTCTATGGTTACCAATGCCCATCAATACTGGTCCACAGACCCAGGTTACCATTGAATCTATAACACCAGATAAATGGGTTACACAACCACCCAGCATCGATGAGGAAATTGGTTTATTATATATGGAAATTCCCATGGAAGAACTTTCCGAAGATTTGGAAATCCAGGTCAGCTTTACCTTTAATCACTATGAACAGAGATTTTTGGTAGATCCTGAAAATATTGGAGAATATGACAAAGATTCTGCTCTCTATCAAAAATACACCAGGTCTTATGGCAATACGGAGATAACTCCAGATATTAGAAAAATGGCTGAGACTATTGTTGGTGATGAAACAAATCCTTATTTTGCTGCCCGCAAGCTTTATGACTATATTGTTACCCAGGTGGATTATGCTTTCATGCCACATCTGATATTCTGGCCCAGGTCATCGCTGACCGAAACAGATTATGTCCATATAAACCAGCGGGGTGATTGTGGTGCTCAGTCTATGTATTTTTCTGCCATGTGCCGCTCTCTTGGTATCCCGGCTAGAACCACCGGTGGCTGGCAGCTTTTCAAAGATGAGTTTAGTGGTCACTTTTGGGCAGAATTCTATTTACCCAACTATGGCTGGATACCGGTAGATACCTCTGCTGCCCAGCTTGCTTATTACCCAAAAGACTTAACCGATCAACAGAGGCAAATTTTTATTGATTATTATTTCGGTAATCAGGATTCTATGCGCTGTGTAGTCCAAAATGACACAGATGTACCTTTGATTCCGGCAGCCCATGGAATGCTATTGATGCCCCTGGCTATTCAGGTACCCGCTGTTGAGTATTCTATTCCTGTTATAGACTTTCCTGATGAAGCATTTTTGGAATATTATACGATAGATTGTGAAAAAATAAACCCATAAGCAAATTGTTCAAAAGAAGAA
>JAQUNC010000068.1 GCA_028717805.1 Atribacterota bacterium | reverse complement strand
CAACAAAGCAATAAAAAACGAATTGATATTTAAAGGGGGGACTGCATTAAAAAAGTGTTATTTTGGAGATTATAGGTTTTCAGAGGACCTTGACTTTAGTTTAAAAAATAATATTTTAGGGGGTAATATTCTAGAACAAGAGATTAAAAGGTCTTGTAAGGTTGCTGTAGATTTGGTTCAGAAGTTTTCACCTCTTGAGTTGAAAATTGAAAAATATACGGAAAAGGAAAGTCACCCAGGCAAACAAGAAGCATTTACTGTTAGAGGTAAATTCCCTTGGCACAGAGATTTTTTTTCGAAAGCCAAGATCGAAATTACAACTAATGAACCAATTATAATGGAACCCAAAAAAAGAAATATTATTCATGGTTATCAAGAGGATCTATCAAAAGAATTATCCGTTTATTCACTTGAAGAAATTATATCTGAAAAATTAAGAGCAATATTGCAACATTTAAAGAAATTAGAACAAAGAGGTTGGACAAGATCACGAGCAAGGGATTATTATGATTTATGGAGAATCTTTAATGCTTATAATAAAGATTTAAATTTGAATATCATACCATCAGTCTTTCTAAAAAAATGTGAAGTTAAAGATATTGATTTTTCAGGGGCAGATGCTTTTTTTGATGAGAGATTATTGAGATATATTGCTGATACTTGGAATAAATGGTTAGGTCCCTTGGTTCCAGATCTGCCAGAGTTTCAGTTAGTAATAGATGATTTAAGAGAAAAGATTTACCAGTTATTTTAATTAAGAATATATTTATTTTCTCCAATATCTATATAGCTATTCCCAATAATACAGTTAATAATTGGCATAAGTGGAGACAAGTATTTTCAGAATTATTTTTTTTGCAGTCTGATGATTCTTACTGCCTATTACAAAAAAGCCCAAAAGTGATGTAAGCTAATACATCTATATAATTGGCGAGAAATATTATAGAGAAGGGAAATAAAAGGGGTCAAATCCTTATCATTGCCATTTTTACTTTTGATAATCTTTCTTAAGAAAGTAATTATAAATTGGTGGCTGGGATGAAATTTTATTTATTTTCTACAATTGAATTTGAAATACCTGATCCTCTTTCTTTAATTGAATGCTATTGTTACCAGAGTGATTTTTATTCCAAGTATGATGTGATAGAAAATCGTAAAATTGAAGATGTAAACAAAATTGGAGCAAGACTAACAAGTGATGCAATTTCAAAATGTAAGGTTATAGTTGAAGTCACCAGGGATTTAGAAATATTCCAGCATACACTTGATCTATTTTTGGATTTAAGTAGACAGGAAAGAGAAAGACAGATCAAAGAATTAGACGATGTAGTTTTTCAAGAGCTTTTTAAAATTAATGGAATCCGTTTTTCTACTGCAACAAAGATTCTACACACTATTTACCCCGAAATTATCCCCATGATTGTTAATCCCTTACAAAGAAAGTATAAAAGAGAAATCAATTCTTCCTGGACTTATGAAAATGCTAATGAAATTTTAATAGATTTTTATAATAATTTGGAAAATGGGGATCTTAGAAAAAATTTAAATGAGCTTTCTGCTGAGCTAATCAAAATCAATCTTAAACATCTTACTAAAATTAGAATCTTTGATATTCTCTGGTGGTCTTATCTGAAAGCAGAAAGATTGAAGAATGTAAGAGGAATAAAGTGGACTTCGATTTTGTATTGACAATTGTTACCAGACAATTATAATGATAATAAGAAATGTCTGGTAACTAATGTAAATAGAATATTTTACCTGACATTTCAAAAAATAATTGGTTAAGTCTGGTAAAAGTTAGATTATGAAAATATTAAATGATATTTTACAAGAAGAAAAGGAACGCCTTTTAGAATTAGAAAAGATTTATAAATCAAAAATACAACAGCTTCCAAAAGGCAGTCTTATAAAAAAGAATATTAAGGGACATAATTATTATTACCTGAATTATAGGTCATATAAAAAACAAGTATTTAAATATATTGGAAAGCTGTCTGAAAAAGAGGTAAACGATTTGGTAAGCAGGATTAAAGAAAGAAGAAAATATGAAAAATTTTTACGACAAGTAAAAAAAGACATTAAAGAGATTGAGAAAAAAATTAAATGAATGTTGAAAATACTAATTTTTTTATTAAAACACTTAAAGCCTTTCACAATGCAGGAGTTTTACAGGAATTAATACTTGTTGGCAGCTGGTGTCATCATCTCTATAGAATATATTTTAACAACACTCCTGAAATACCTATTATTAGAACATTAGATATAGATTTCTTAATCCCTAATCCAGCTAGGATAAAACAAGAAATTAGTATACCGGAAATACTTACATCATTAGACTTTATTCCATTACATAATTATATTACCGGCCTAACAAAATATATACATCCTGAATTAGAATTAGAATTTTTAACTCCGGACCTTGGTAAAGGGAAAGGTTCTACACCCTACAATATACCGCTGCTTCATATTAATGCCCAGGGGCTTAGATATTTAAACCTAATTCAAGATCATATTCTTGAGATAGAATATTTAAATATGATTATAAAAGTCCCTGAACCTGCAGCATACGTTTTGCATAAATTTATCGTGTTTGAGTTACGTAAGCAAAAAACCAAACAGGATAGAGACCTTTATTCCGCAAAAGCAATTACTGAATTTCTAATAGGCAATGATGTTCAAAATCAAAAATTGGTTAATATTTTTTATTCCATACCTTTAAAATGGCAAAAAAAGATTCTAAAAAACACTAAAATACATTATAAATCACTTTATGACTTTCTAATACAAAATATAGGTATCTAAATATACCAATATTACAATGATGAGTTTTTGTAATAGGGAGGCATATCTAAAATAAATATTTTTTAGAAATTTAAAATTAATAAAAATAAATATTAAAAGGGAAGATAAAGTGAAGAGATATATTGCTGAATATTTAAAATCGGCTCATAAGCACTCTATATTTCACAAAAATGAAATAATGGAGAGTAAACTATGTGGTTGTTTTAACTGCCTGCGCACGTTTCAACCTGGTGAAATATTTAACTGGGTTGATGAGTATAATCCAAAAGGTTCTACAGCCATGTGTCCGTTTTGTTATGTGGATTCTGTCATTGGGTCTAAATCCGGATTTCCGGTTGATGACCCGGATTTTTTGAAAGCAATGTATTTGCATTGGTTTGGATGATAAAGTTGCTGCCATTTTAAATACAAGTGAAGGTGCCACATGTCGCTATATTACACTTTCATCGAAGAGATAATAATTTCGATGGTCCTTTAGAACAATTACAGCCCACGTTATTAATATTTAAAAATACAAAAAACAAAAGATTTAACACAATATGCCATTCTCTAAACAAAATATAGAGCAGGATTTGGGGTTTTATATTTTCAACAAAGATTAGGTATTTGTTGAGTACTTTTTGTAATAATAAAATAAAATTAAAATATAGAAGGGTATTTATTTTAATTTAAGAATGTTAGGACTTGACATTTAAATCATAACATCTTATAATTTTAGTACACAATCAGGAGGGAGAAAAATGGGACTAAAAATAGCCGGGGTTAAATTTCATCAGCATGAAACTCAGTTTATCATTGGTTATGCTAAAGCAGGAGATATCTTAAGGCAAAGCAGGATTGATGAATGGAGTTCTGACAATCCTGGAGGGTATCAGCGCGAGGTAATTGAAAGAAGGGCCAGAGAATTTGGCAATTTTATTGCCAAAAAAGGACTTTCCCCCAATGCAATCTTATTGAATATCAGGGATGCAGATATAAACAACATCAAGAAAATTAGGGAAAATGAATTTGAGATTCCCGATGGTATTCAACTGTGGATAGTTGACGGACAGCACCGATTAAAAGGCTTAGAAATTGCCGGGATTAATCATCCGGATGTTCTAGATATAAATATCCCTGTTGTACTTATGAACTTAAAATCCAGCAACCCGGATTTAGCCAGGCAAAGTGAAGCTACTCAATTTTTGATTATCAATAAAACCCAGAAAGGGGTTCGGTCTGATCTGGCAGAACGTCTGTTAGTTAAAGCTGAAGAGGAAAAGCTAAAATATCAAGATTTGGAAACAGACTCCTTCAATATTAGAAATGACTCATCTGGTAGAGAAAAATTTCGCAAAATTTACTCAGAAGAAAATAAGAAAGAATGGGTTAGGGATATGGAAATACCGACCTTTCTCAGGAAGAATCGAAATATTCCTCAATATAATAGGGAGAATCCTAAAAAACAAGACTCTATTAAATACAGTGATTATGCTTATACAGATTACAAAGAATATTATGATGCATTTCCTGACGATTATACCAAACATAATGTCCTTCCCAGTAATCTGAAGAGAGAATTGCGTTGGAAACCCCGGGCAGTTCGAATTTCTGATGTATTGAATAGCCGGTCGGATTCTCCGCTGCAGGGTAAAATGAAATTACCCAATAGCCGTCCCAGTGGTACTACCTTCAGCCAGGTTTCCATGGTCGGTTCACTGAAAAATGTTTTGAGTACAGCACCCTTTTCAAGTTTGTCCGAGGATGAGATAGCTTCTGTCCTTATCAACATGTGGAAAGCAGTCAAAGAGCTTTGTCCGGAACCCTTTTATGAAGTTGAAAGAAAACAAAGGGCGGATGATTATGTTTTGTTAAAGACAACCGGGATTTTTGTAATTCCTAAATTATTAGTAGGATTAAATCCCTATTTACCACGGAAAAATGGAGTGGGTATTTATACAATAGAGATTTTCAAGCAATTCTTATCCCGTGCCGGTACGCTGATGCAAGCAGACTTCTGGCGTTCAGCTGGGCCTGGTACTGCTGGTTCCTATGGTACAGGCCAGAAGAGTTTTACTTATATTGCTCAGCAGATTATAAAACGGATTATCACGAAGGGAGATGATCGAGGAAAGCAAAATGTGATTTTGTAAATTATTAGTTAGGAAGTGAAAAAAATGGAAAAGATAATAAGTGATTTTATCTCACAAATACACTTTGGAGAAGTGCAGAGTTATCAGAATATGCAGGTAATTCCTTTGTACTTAAATATCAAGGAAGACTTGCTTTATCTGACCCTAAAGGAAGCCCTGGAGAAGAGATTACTGGTTATTCAAGAAGTAAGTACAGGGGGCTTGGTACCTGAATTAAAAGTAATCAATCACTCTGATACCCCGGTATTGTTAGTAGATGGAGAGGAATTATCCGGAGCCAAGCAAAATAGAGTATTGAATACAACCATTCTGGTAAAAGGGAATTCAGAGCTGAATATACCGGTTAGCTGCACCGAACAGGGACGATGGTCCTACCAGACAGATAGTTTTTATGATTCAGATATTATTTCTCCAACTTTTTTAAGAGCCAAAAAGGCATCCTCGGTTAATACTTCCTTGAAACAGGACAGAGGTTATCATTCTGACCAGCAGGAAGTGTGGGAAAATGTTGCATTCTTACGCAATAGTGCCAAGGTTAATTCTGCTACCGGCGCGATGAAGGATGTTTATAAGCAAAAGGAAACAAATTTAGAGGAATACCTTGAAGCCTTTCAGTGTTTACCTTACCAGAAGGGCATCTTTGTTTTTATTGATGGAGAGATTGCCGGCTGGGATATCCTCTCCCGTGAATCATCTTTTGCGCTTATTTTTCCGAAATTGGTCAAGAGTTATGCCATGGATGCTTTGCTAAAAGAAGAAAAGAAAGTGGTCACCTGCCGGAATCCAATAGAAGAAGCCAGGCATTTTTTGGAAGGAATACAAGATTGCAAGGAGGACAAATATCCATCAACAGGCCAGGGATTTGATTATCGCTTTGAAGGAGAAGATAAAGTTGGTTCGGCTCTGGTTGTTGAGAATGAGATTATTCATATGGCTTTTTTCAGGACGACCAGGGAAGAAAAAACCGGCAGGATGTCCGGGTATAAGAGAAGAAGAGGATATCGTATTTGATAGGGTAATTAATTTTACATTAAATTAGATTATAAGTTTATCAGGTTTGGATTTTTTATAAAAAGGAGCAGTAAAATGACAAAACAAAATTACACCGAAATTGTCTGTATTATTGACCGTTCCGGGTCAATGGAATCTATTAAGACTGACGCCATTGGAGGGTTCAATACTTTTTTAGAATCCCAAAAGAAGTTGCCGGGGAGAGCCTTCCTCTCTCTAGTACTTTTTGATCATGAATATATGATGCCTATTCAAAGTGTGGATTTGATGTTAGTCAAGCCTCTTACAAAAAAGAACTATGTTCCCCGTGGTACT
>JAQUNC010000067.1 GCA_028717805.1 Atribacterota bacterium | reverse complement strand
CTGCTGAAATTAAAGAATCTTTGAATATCCATAAAGAAAAGAAGTTGGTAGCTTGTATTGCAATGGGCTATCCTGATCCAAAGGTCATGCTTAATGAATATCGTAGTATCAAAAAAAAGGCAGATGAATTCTTTTTCTGGCAGGAATAAAGTTTTTCTAATGAAAATTAGTTAAATTTAATAATAGTACTAAAGGAAAAGGTAAAATAATGATTATATATACTAGAAAGTAAAGGGAAAAAATAATGAGTTTAACAATATTTCAAGCTATAGCATTTGTCTGTTTGATAGTGTTTACTTTTTTTGTCTCTGATTTCCGAAATAAAAAAGGAATGTTGCCTCTGATAAATATAAAAATAGTTTCTATTTTAAAACTATTTTATTTAGTACCCATTTTTGTTTATATATATGTAATAATAAACATGAAAAACATGTTTTTTCATAATTATATTGGACTTTTTTGTACCTTTAGTGGTGCTTTTTTAGTGGCAAAAGCTAAGATAGATTTAGGGAAATATCATACCTGGGCAGGGCATATGCTTTCTTCAACCAAGATTATTACCAGCGGCATATATGCTTTTATCAGACACCCACTTTATACAGGAATTTATATGTTTATGATTGGAGGGATAATGATAGGTATTAAAAATAATCCCTTTTCTCTTTTTGCCACAGTAATTATTATTGCCTTTCTCGTTATGATCAAGGCTTTCTTAGGATTTTCAGCTGCACAGGAGAGTAAGTTTTTGCAGGAAGTATTTGGCGATATATTTGTGAAATACAAAAGAGAGGTTCATGCCTTCCTGCCCATCAGAAAGTACAGTGTTAGCAAGGATGTTAAAGCCGAATCTTAATATTATCAAATAAATTCTTATTAGAAAAAATTTGAAGATTGGAATTAATTTATAAGCAAATAGCAAAAATTATTTGACAAAATCAGAATATATTAGTAGAATTTCAAAAATTACCTTTTTTAAGAAGCCAGTAGGTAATGATTGACTAAAGAGAGCCATGTTCTGGTGTGAGTATGGCAGTAAATGTTACCGAAACTCACTTCTTTCTATATCAGTGATGAGTAAAGTTTGACTAACTCAGTAGGATTTTTGAAACAGAATGAGGGTAGAAAAGATTGATTTTTCTACCGAAATAGGGTGGTAACACGAGAAAGTCGTCCCTATATGAGCCTGATAGGCTCAGGGACGACTTTTTTATTTAAGGAAGTATACCTAGGGTTCCGTTTTCTGGTAAAAGTCTGGACCAAGTGGTATAAAATACGAGATTTATCTTTTAAAAGTTTTCGTATTACACCGTGGGTAAAAAAGACCCCAGCGGAAGGTTCCTTGTACGATAAGAAAGAGCCTGCTTGCTGGGGATTTTTATTAATTATTGATATTTTTTAGCAACATAAAATTTTCAGTGAAGCATATAAAATATAGCTATTGTTGATAGAAAAGAATTGAGGTGACAGAAATGGAATTAAGTGGAACTGAAATTATTGTTGAATGTCTAAAGCAGGAAAAAATAAAGGTTATTTTTGGTATACCAGGTGCGGCAATTATGCCTTTGTACGATACCTTTGGAAAATATGAACCACTTCCTTTTAAGAATATTTTAACCAGACACGAACAGGGAGCAGTTCATGCGGCAGATGGATATGCCAGAGCAACTGGTGAGGTAGGAGTGTGTGTGGTTACCTCTGGACCCGGTGCCACTAATCTGGTAACCGGTCTGGCCAATGCACATATGGATTCGGTCCCATTGGTTGCCTTTACTGGGCAAGTACCCACTGCTTTAGTAGGTAATGATGCCTTCCAAGAAGTTGATATTACCGGAATAACTTTACCCATTACCAAACATAATTATATTGCCAGAAAAGTTGGAGATTTAGCATCAATAATAAAAGAGGCTTTTTATATTGCTCGAACCGGTAGACCTGGTCCGGTACTTATTGATATACCAAAGGATATTCAGTTAGCCAAAGGTAATTTTAATTATCCCGAAAAAATAAATAGGAAAGGATATAATCCCTCTTATAGGGGACATATTAAACAGATAAAATCTGCAGCAATGAAGATAATGGAAGCAAAAAAGCCAGTAATTATTTCCGGGGGAGGTGTTATTAATGCCAATGCTGTTCCGGAATTAATGAAGATAGTAATCAAAACCAATATACCTGTAGTTAATACTTTTATGGGTCTAGGTAGTTTCCCCACAAACCATCATCTGTTTCTTGGCATGCTAGGAATGTATGGCCAATATACTGCTAATCAGCTAGTCAGCAATGCTGATTTAATCATTGCCTTAGGAACTCGTTTTGATGACAGGATTACCGGTAATTTAAATCAATTTTGTCCCCAGGCGGATATTATTCATATAGACATTGATCCAGCAGAAATAGGGAAAAATATCTCGATAAAAATTCCTATTGTAGGTGATTTGAAGAATATATTACAACAATTGAATAACTTTATTGGGGGAAAAGAACATAATTTATGGCTGCAGGAGCTACAAGAAATTAGGGCAAAAGACCCTGTAAGCAGAGAGGATAATGATCCACTGCTACATTCCAGGTTTATTATGAAAGCTTTAAATGAGTTATTTAAGGGCGAAGCAATTATTGTAACTGATGTCGGTCAACATCAGATGTGGGCGGCTCATTATACCCGGGTTAATTATCCTCGACATTTTATCTCTTCAGGGGGATTAGGAGCTATGGGATTCGGATTGCCTGCTGCTATAGGCACCAAAATAGGCTGTCCCCATAAGACAGTCATTTGTATTTCTGGTGATGGTGGTTTCCAAATGAATATTCAGGAATTAGCCACTGCAATTTATAACCGTTTGTCAATTATCGTAATATTGATGAATAATGGTTACCTGGGAATGGTAAGACAGTTGCAAGAATTATTCTATGATAAACGCTATGTTTCTACTTTACTTGCTGGGAATCCCGATTTTGTAAAGATTGTAGAAGCTTATGGAGGTATAGGATTTAGAGTTGATAAACAAGAGGATTTTTTCCCAACCTTAGAGAAAGCATCTAGGAAAAATCAATTTGTGTTGATAGATTGTCATATTCCAGCGGAAGAAAATATTTTCCCCCTGGTGAAACCCGATTCATCAATCAATCAAATGATAGGAGTTGATTAAACATGAAACATACCATCGCTATTTTAGTTGAAGACCTCCCGGGAGTAATGGCCAGGGTGGCAGGTTTATTTACCAGGAGAGGTTTTAATATTGAGAGTATTGCCGTGGGTCATTCGGAGATACCAGGAATTTCCAGAATGACTATCATCGTAAGTGGTGATGAGAAAGTATTAGAGCAAATAATCAAACAATTAAATAAATTAATTGATGTTATCCGGGTAAGAGATATTCCGGCTGAAAATATCATTGAAAGAGAGCTAGTTTTAGTTAGAGTTCATGTAGATTCCCTGCCGATTCGTTCAGAAATTATTCAATTAGTAGAAATATTTAAGGCCAAAGTAGTCTTTGTAGAACGAAATACAATGACTATTGAAATGTCCGGGGACGAAGAAAAAGTTGGTGGATTTCTGAATCTTTTAAAACCATTTGGCATTAGAGAAATAGTGCGTACAGGAAGAATTGCTATTACCAGAAGCAGTAAAAATGGTTTAAAGGTATAAGCCCAAATAGAAGAATAATAATTCATGAAGTTAATTAATATTATAAAAAAGTTTAAGTAGGAGGTATATTATGACAGATAAGATTATGATTTTTGATACTACCTTGCGTGATGGAGAGCAATGTCCTGGTGCCTCTCTAAATACACAGGAGAAATTGGAGATTGCCAGGCATTTAGAAAAGATGAAGGTCGATGTCATTGAAGCTGGTTTTCCAATATCCTCTCCTGGGGATTTTGAAGGAGTGAAAACTATTGCTAATAATATAAAAGGTCCCACTATCACTGCCTTATGCCGAGCAGTAGAACAGGACATTAAATGTGCCTGGGATGCTATAAAATTAGCCAAAAAACCAAGAATACATACTTTTATCGCTACCTCTCCTATACATATGAAATTAAAACTGGAGAAGGCACCACGGGAAGTCTTAAAACAAGCGGTATTGGCTGTGAAATTGGCAAAGAGTTATTGCCTGGATGTAGAATTTTCTGCTGAAGATGCCAGTCGTAGTGAGCCGGAATTTTTATATCAGATTTTTGAAGAAGCGATTAAAGCTGGAGCAACCGTTATCAATATACCTGATACTGTCGGCTATTCCCAACCGGAGGAATTTGCCAGGTTAATAAAGGGCATTAAGGAAAATGTAACAAATGTCAGCCAAGCTGTTCTAAGCGTACACTGTCACAATGATCTGGGATTAGCAGTGGCAAATTCACTGGAATCTTTAAAACATGGAGTGGGACAGATTGAATGTACCATAAATGGAATTGGAGAGAGAGCAGGTAATGCCTCTCTGGAGGAAATTGTCATGGCCATTCATACCAGGAGAGATTTTTATAATAAAACAACCAATATTGACACCCATTTTATTTATCCTACCAGTAAATTGGTAAGCCGATTAACCGGTTTTGTCGTTCAGCCTAATAAGGCTATCGTGGGGAAAAATGCCTTCGCTCATGAGGCAGGAATACATCAGGCAGGTGTATTAAAAGATGCCTCTACTTATGAGATTATGAAACCACAGACTATTGGACTGGAAAGCAACCAGATAGTTTTAGGGAAACATTCTGGTCGGAATGCCTTTAGAAAAAGATTAGCCGAATTGGGATATGAGTTAGATAAAGAAAAACTTGATAAATCATTTGAGCAATTTAAACAACTGGCAGATAAGAAGAAGGAAATTTATAGTGAGGATATTATTGCCTTAATGTCTGAAATTTTAGTTACTGATATTACCGATATTTATGAGTTAAACCATTTTCATATTAGTACCGGAAACAGTATTTTGCCAACCGCTACGATAAGATTATCAAGGGAGGGAAAGACATATGAGGATGCTGCCTGTGGAGATGGGCCGGTAGACGCGGTATTTAACGCAATTGATCGTATTACTGGAGTCAAAGTTAAATTAACTGATTATTATATCAGGGCGCTGACGCGGGGAAAAGATGCTCAAGGTGAGGCAGTTGTGGAAATCAAAGATAATGGCCATTCTTATATTGGAAAGAGCATAAGCACTGATACCTTAGAAGCAAGCGTAAAGGCTTATCTTAAAGCTATCAACAAAATGTTGTCGGGGGCAGATAAATGCAGAATAATGGATTAAAGAAAATCTAATAAATAATTAAAGCAAATTTCAAAATATGAAATTACAGAATAGGAAATAATAAATGGTTACAAAGTTGGAAATCATTGATACCACTTTAAGAGATGGGGAGCAGATGAAAAATGTCAGCTACTCTCCTGAAGAGAAATTAGCCCTTGCTAAAATATTACTAGATGATGTTAAGGTAGATAGGATTGAAATTACCAGTGCGAAAGTTAGTGAAGGAGAAGAAGAGGCTGTTAGAAAAATTGTTCAATGGGCTAACAAAAAAAATTATCTGGAAAGAATAGAAATATTAGGGTTTGTAGATATTCATGAATCTGTTGATTGGATTTTTAAATCAGGAGGAAAAGTAATAAATATTTTAGCAAAAGGATCTGCAAGACATCTGGCAACTCAATTAAAAAAAACCAAAGAAAAGCATTTAGAGGAAATCAAAAAGACTATTGAGTATGCTACCAAAAAGGGAATTAAGTGCAACTTATGGTTAGAAGATTGGTCAAATGGCATGATTAATTCTCCTGAATACATTGTTTATCTGATAGACCGGCTTAGAGAAGAAAAAATACAAAGATTTATGCTGCCTGATACCTTAGGTATTATGTATCCTACCCAGACCTACAACTATACCCAAGAGATAATCTTGAAATATCCTGAATTGTGGTTTGATTTTCATGGCCATAATGATTATGGTCTGGCAACTGCTAATACTATTGCTACTGTAGAAGCAGGAATTAAAGGAGTTCATTGCACCGTAAACGGCATGGGAGAAAGAGCAGGAAATGCTCTTTTAGAAGAAGTAGTAGTAGCGATAAGGGATTTTCTAGAGATAGATACAGGTATTGAAGAGAAGGGTTTATATATTTTAAGTAAAACTGTTGAAGCTTTTTCTGCTTATCGCATTGCTGCCAATAAGCCTATATGCGGTGAAAATGTATTTACTCAAACAGCAGGAATACATGCTGATGGAGACAGAAAGGGAAATTTATATGCCAGCAAACTCTTGCCAGAAAGGTTTAATAGGGAAAGGCAATATTCATTAGGAAAATTAAGTGGAAAATCAAACTTGGATTATAATCTGGAAGAAATCGGTATAGAATTAACCAAAGAACAGAAAAAGAGTGTTTTAAATAGAGTAATTGAATTAAGCGATAAAAAGAAAAGCATCACAACTGCTGACTTGCCTTATATAATATCTGATGTTCTAGATACACCGGAAGAAAGAGTTTTTAGATTTAAGGCATATAATATTATAACCAGCAAGCTTACCAGGCCGGTGGCGGTAATAAAATTGATTTATATCGACAAGGAAAAAGGAAAAGAAATAGAATTAGAAGAAAATGCCCAAGGTGATGGTGGTTATGATGCCTTTATGAATGCTACCAGAAAGATATTTAAAAAAATTGGGCTAGAATTGCCTTTATTGGTTGATTATGTTGTTACCATTCCTCCAGGGGGAAAGACAGACTCTCTGGTACAATGTTCAATAGCTTGGGAATTGCCGGGCAATAAAGAGAATATTATGACTAAAGGCGTTAATTCTGATCAGGTTTTGGCAGCTATTGAGGCAACAGAAAAAATGCTTAATATAATTGCTTTATTGAAAAATTAAAAATAGTTAAAATACTAGGAGGATAACGTGGGAAAAACAATTGCTGAAAAAATTCTTCAAAAACATTGCGACAAAGAAGATATTAAAGTTGGGGATTTGATTAAGGCAAAAGTAGATT
>JAQUNC010000066.1 GCA_028717805.1 Atribacterota bacterium | reverse complement strand
TTGTAGACCGGATTTACGGTGTATGGAATACCCAGGCTTTTGCCTATATCTTTATGCTGGGTGTCGTAGTGGCGATATTATCCAGTATATTACCGGCTTATTGGGCAGCCCATAAAGATCCGGTAGAGGCAATCTATCATCGATAAGGAGGCAAAAAATGAAGTTTTTATGGAATTTAGCAAGGAAAAACCTGTCCCGTTCCAGGACAAGGACCATCGTTTCTGTGATTGCCATTGCCATAGCTATCATTTCGGTGGTTTTTTTACGGGGAATGATTGGTGGGTTGTTGACCTCTACTTTTGAAAACCATATTCATTATGTAGCAGGTCATATCCGGGTCATTGATCAGGAATATAAATTAAAAGAGCATCTGGTTTCTCTTAATTATACGGTTAATGGCTTTGAATATGATGGATATGAGCAGATGGTTGATAGATTAAAACAGGTTGAAGGAGTAAATCAGGTTTTGCCTCGCCTGAAGTTTGGATCTATGGTCAGTCATGAGGATAAGATGATAGGTATGATGGGGTGGGGAGTAGATCCCGAAGAAGAGATTGAATTTACCGGAATTGACCGGCATATTGTAGAAGGCAGGATGATACAACCTGGAGAAAGAGAAATGGTGATGGGAGCCGGTTTAATGGAAAAAATCGGAAAAAATGTTGGAGATAAAGTGACCTTTCTCTATAGCACTGCCTTTGACTCTTTTCGCGCTTCAACCTTTCAGCTGGTAGGGAAAATCCAGAGTAATCTTGATTTATTAAATGAAGCTATCTTTCTTTTACCTTTAGACCAGGCTCAGGCTATTCTGGAAATGCCTGGTGAGGTTACCGAATTGTTAATCGTCACGCCTGACTATAACCAGGCTAATGTAGTCCTGCCCCATATAGAAGAACTGTTTGAAGCAAATGATCAATCTGATAAATACACTTTACAGCTCTGGAACAGGGATTATGAGATGATTGAGCTCTTTGGTATGGCTAAAACAATTTATAATTTTATTTACATATTTATTATCATCTTAGCCTGTTTTGTCTTAATCAACACCCTGATTATGATTGTTAATGAAAGAACAAGAGAAATAGGGATGATGAGCGCACTGGGATTGAAAGCAAAAGAGATTCTCTATCTTTTTGCCATGGAGGGCATGATTATCGGTGCCCTGGGCAGTGCCATCGGAGTTATCATTGGTGGCATTATTACCAAGGTATTTTCCGTAGTGGGAATTGATTTTGGAGCAGCCATGGAGGGGATGTCAGCAGACTTAATGTTTGAGCCGATGTTCTATACAGTTTTCAGTTTAGAAAATCTAATCTTTGCCTTTATACTGGGAGTAGTAATCGTGACTGTTGCCTGTATTATTCCAGCCAGGATGGCTGCCCGTCTGGAACCCAATGAAGCATTGCGTTAAAACAAAGAAGAGGAAGGAGATTTACGAATGAAAAAAATAAATAAGAGCCTATTCATCGCCATATTATTCATGTACTTGTTCGGATTTTTTACAGCAATTACATCAGCCCAAATGACAGCCGAAGAAATAATGGCAAAAAGAGACGATAATGAGTATATCCACTCAGCCCGGATAGAGGCAACCATGGTAATCAGCCAGGGAGGCAGAAGAATAGAGAAGACCATGGTCATGTATTCCTTGGAGAAGGATGCCCTGGTGGAATTTACTAATCCTGCCGACCGGGGAAGTAAGTTTTTAAAGAGGGAAGACAATCTCTGGATGTTCTTTCCGGATGCCGAGGATATCGTTAAAATCTCTGGACATATGCTGGAACAGGGTTTCATGGGCAGTGATTTTTCTTACCAGGATATGATGGAATCCGATAAACTGACTGAACTGTACGCTTTTACTCTTTTAGAAGACGATACTTTTAATGACCGTCTCTGCTATGTTCTGGAAGCGGTTGCTGTACCCGGACAGAAAGTATCCTATTACCGCAGGGTGACTTGGATAGACAAAGAACGTTTTGTCAGTTTAAAAGAGGAACTTTATGCCGAAAGCGGCAGATTGTTAAAAGTGAGCGAAGTACAGGAGATTGAGGAGATAGAAGGTCGCTGGTTGCCGGTACAATCTATCATGGAAAACAAATTACGCAAAGATACCTATACACAATTTATCATAAATGAAATTAAATTGAATCCTGAATTGGATGAGAGAATATTTAGCCTACAAAGCTTGCGTTAAAGGATAAGAGAATCATAATTTTTATATAATTAGTTAAGTTTAAATGCCCTTTATTTCTTAATAGTAAATAAAAAGGGCATTTTTTATTTGACTATAATTTATTTATAGAACAGGTAAGTGCAAAGCTTTCTGAAGTAAATTCTAAAATTGTTTTTAAAATATAGAAAATAAGGTATTATTAGATGGATCTTGTTAGAAAGAAGGAAAAACGAAAGGAGTAGAATTGGAATGTTTATTAATTTAAGAAGTGATACTCAGACTTTGCCCACAGAAGAGATGCTGGAGGAAATGAGATACGCTCCCTTAGGAGATGATGTTTTTGGAGAAGATCCCACTGTTAACAAGCTGGAGAAAATAGCTGCTGAAAAGATGGGTAAAGAGGCAGCACTATTGGTTGCCAGTGGAACTATGGGTAATTTATGTGCTCTTATGAGCCATACCCATCCTGGTGATGAAGTAATATTGGAAGCAGATTCCCATACTTATTATTATGAAGTAGGAGGATTTTCAGCATTAGCCGGACTTTCTCCCAGATTAATACAGGGGGAACATGGAATTATAACTGTAAATATGATTAAAAAAGTAATGCGAAATAGGGATATTCATTTTCCGCCGACTACCTTATTATGTATTGAAAATACACATAATCGTGGAGGAGGAACTATTTATCCTGTTTCATTAATGGATGAAATTGCCCACTTTGCCCATGAACAGGGATTAAAAGTGCATGTAGATGGAGCCCGTATCTTCAATGCGGCAGTTGCCCTGGGGGTAGAGGTAAAAGAATTGGTTAAGAATGCCGATTCAGTTATGTTCTGCCTCTCGAAAGGTCTAAGTGCTCCGATAGGTTCGGTACTTATTGGGAGTAGAACCTTCGTTGAGAGAGCCAGAAAAGTAAGAAAAATGTTAGGCGGTGGCATGAGACAGGCTGGAGTATTAGCATCAGCAGGAATTGTGGCATTAGAAAAAATGGTTGATCGCCTGACAGAGGACCATGTCAATGCCAGATATATTGCCGAGGAGTTAGTGAAAGTTAATGGTCTTCAAATTAACTTAAACACAGTACAAACCAATATGGTTTACTGTGATATCAGTCAAACAAAAGTGTCAGCAATCAAACTGGCAGCATTATTAAAAGAGAAAGGACTATTGGTATCTCCTGTGCCTCCCTTTAAGATTCGTCTAGTAACCAATCGCCATATTTCCAGAGAAGATGCGGGAAAGGCTGTAGAGATTATAAAGAAAGCAATTGAAGAGAGCCTTCTTTAATTTTGCTTTATTATAATTATTTTATGATAGAATGTATAAAAAGGCACAAATTCTTAATTTTATATATTGTAATTTTGCCATAATACTACTTTTTTAAATTTCTTAAAGCCATTCACAATATAAATGCGATATTCACCAAGCCGAAGAATATGGTAGAAGTAGATAATAAATAAGTTATTTAATTATTTTTAGGAATTGAGGTGAGATAGAGATGATTCAGGAAGACAGAATTTCCTATCTTAATGAAAAGCATGAGCAAGAAGGCAAATATATTATCTATTGGATGCAGGCTTCTCAACGTGTGAAATATAATCAAGCCTTAGAAATTGCTATCAGGATAGCGAATAAATGTTCTTTGCCTCTGTTAGTTTATTTTGAAATAACAACAGATTTTCCGGATGCCAACTTACGACATTATTATTTTATGCTGGAAGGCCTGCAGGAAGTTTATCAGGAATTGAAAAAAAATGGCATTAAAATGATTCTCCATTATCAGGAGGACAGCAGTACCCCGGATTTATTTAAGCTGGCAAAAGATGCAGCTATAGTTGTTACTGACTGTGGTTATTTACATTTTCAGCTTGAATGGAGAGAAAAATATGCGGAAGAAATACCATGTCTGATGCTCCAGGTTGAAAGTGATGTTGTTATACCAGTAGAAACTGCCTCAACTAAAGAAGAATTTACTGCAGGCAGTTTCAGGCCAAAAGTAAATAGATTATTGTCAGATTATTTAAAGCCAATAGATACTACAGAACCAAAACATTCCTCATTAAATTTTGCTATAAAATCATTACCTATAGACGATATTTCCAATTGTCTTGACTATCTGTCTGTAGACAGCTCAGTACCACCTTCTCCCATCTATCATGGTGGAAATAGTAAAGCCAAAGATTTCTTAAGTCAATTTATCAAAGAAAAGATATATCGCTTTGAATCTTTGCGAAATAATCCATCTGAAGATTATTTGTCACATATGAGTCCATATCTGCACTTTGGACAGATTTCTCCATTATATATTGCATTAAAATTAAAATCAGAGGCACCGGCTGAAGCTTATCGGGTATATCTGGAAGAGCTAATTGTTCGCCGTGAATTGGCAATTAATTATGTGTATTATAATGTAAATTATGACCAGTTTAAAGGACTGCCCAGATGGGCAAAGAGTACCCTGGAAAAGCACCAGCATGATACCAGAAAAATTACTTATTCAATTGCAGAATTGGAACATTCACTGACACATGATCCGTATTGGAATGCTGCCCAACAGGAAATGGTAATTACCGGAAAAATGCACGGATATTTGCGTATGTATTGGGGCAAAAAAATATTAGAATGGAGTCCCACGCCTCAGGAGGCTTTCCAAAGGTGTATTTATCTGAACAATAAATATGGACTGGATGGTCGCGATCCTAATGGATATGCGGGAGTTGCCTGGTGTTTTGGATTACACGACCGAGCCTGGAAAGAGCGGCCCATTTATGGCAAGGTTCGCTATATGAACGACAATGGTTTGAAAAGAAAATTCGATATGGAAAAATATATCCAGAAGGTTAAGGAATTAAAAAAGACGCACTAAAATAATTTTTATTATTTTTTAAATACCGGTAAACAATTGATAAATCTTGGTAGGAGAGCATTTATGCTGACCCAACAAGTTGTTGTTTTAATGATTTTGACGGCAACAATTATCCTATTTATCTTCGACATTTTACGGGTGGACCTGGTGGCTATTTTATGCATGCTGGCATTAGGATGGTCAGGAATATTAGAACCTTTAGAGGTAATTTCAGGTTTTTCCAGTAATGCGGTGATAGCCATGATTGCCGTTATGGTAATGGGTTACGGAATTTCTAAAACAGGTATAATGGAGAAATTTTCCCGTTGGATTATAAAGATTGTTTCCGGAAGTAAGCGCAAGTTAATTGTACTGGTATCTATCTCTGTTGGTTTGATATCGGCTTTTATACAAAACATTGGTGCAGCAGCTCTTTTCTTACCGGTTATAATTATCATTGCCAAAAAAGAGAATTATCATCCATCAGAGTTGATTATGCCCATGGGTTTTGCTGCTATCTTAGGGGGAACACTTACTATGGTAGCTTCAGGTCCTCTGATAATTTTAAATGATTTCTTAAGAAACGCAAACTTGGAGCCTTATAACTTTTTTAGCGTAACCCCGGTTGGACTTTTGCTATTATTGACTGGTATCTTATACTTTTTCTTTTTAGGTCCACATGTATTGCCAAAAAGGGATGTTAAAGCAGTCAAACCTGAGCAGGAAATGTTAATAGAATCCTGGCAATTGCCCCAGCAGGTCCAACATTATCATATTACCGAACAAAGTTCTTTAGTTGGTAAAACTCCTGAAGCCGCCGAGATATGGGAAAAGTATCAGCTAAATATACTTGCTTTGTCAATCGAAAAAGATATAGAATATGCCCCCTGGAGGGAAACTCACTTTAAACCAGGTCAAAAACTGGCATTACTGGGAAATGAAGAGAGAGTAAAAGAATTTGCAGTTTTTTATAATTTGCAATTAATTGAAAAGTCAGATATTTTTCCTGATTTTCAAAATCCCCAAAAAGCTGGATTTGCCGAATCAATTATCCCTCCCAGGTCTGAATTTGTCGGTAAAACTATACGCCAGTTAGCTATTAGGAAGAATTATCATATAGAGCCAATTATGATTTTCAGCCAGGGAAAAGCAGTGCGGGATAATTTCTCCGATAGAATCCTGGTAGCAGGAGATATATTAATATTCCATGGGTTATGGAGAAATATTAATCAATTAAAAGATTCCGGCCAGATTATTGTTTTAACTTCTATTAAAAGAGAAAGTGAGAAGAAGGGAAAATTATTACTGGCAATTGTCTGTTTTGCTGCAGGGATTGGGTTGGCTCTTGCTGGGTACCCACTTTCTATTTCACTTCTTACCAGTGCAGTTGTTATGGTATTAACCGGAGTATTGAATATTGAAGAATTCTATCAGGCAATAGACTGGAAAGTGGTATTTTTAATTTCCGGTTTAATTCCCTTGGGTATTGCTATGGAAAAAACCGGCACAGCTGCTTTTCTGGCTGAAAAGGTAATGTTTATAATACAAGGCAAACATCCTATCTTTATTATTTTTTCTATTGCCCTTATTTCCACTTTATTTTCCTTATTTATGTCAAATGTGGCTTCAACCGTTGTTTTGATTCCCTTGATTATCAATTTATCATTGTTAACAAATATGGATGCCAGACCTCTGGTATTATTAGTCGCAGTTTGTGCAGCTAATTCTTTTATATTGCCCACTCATCAGGTTAATGCTATGCTGATAACTGCAGGTAGTTATGAGAACTCTGATTATTTAAAAGCAGGCGGTATCATGACTTTGTTATTTTTAGTTGTAGTTACCTTTGTTTTTTATTTCCTTTATTTCTAATTTACTATTTTTAGATTAAGGAGGACATGATATTTATGTATATTGAACAGTTTTATGTACAGAAAATTGCCCACAGTTCCTATCTTTTAGGAGGAGAGGAAAATTGTGCTATTGTTGATCCTAGTCGTGATGTTGATAGATATATTGCTGTTGCAAAAGATATGGGATTTAAGATAACCCATATTTTAGAAACTCATTTGCATGCAGATTTTATATCAG
>JAQUNC010000065.1 GCA_028717805.1 Atribacterota bacterium | reverse complement strand
TTATTTATCTTCCTGGTTAAGTCTTTGCTTCCCCGATATTGGTATTCCTATTATTTTGACCGGAAGCCAGCTAACCCTGGATTATATGCCAGAGGATGTCACAATAAATGTGCCTGGTGCTGCTCAAGTAGTCTATTATCGCTTCCCGGGGGTCTGGATTTACTGTAATTGGAAGTTGTTTCCGGGAAATCGAGCCCATAAGTCTCATGCTACACATCCTGATGTTTTTACTGCTACTAATGGGATACCGGTTTATTTTAATATGGATTGGGCTTTGCATAACAGAAGAACACCTACTCCATCTCCATATTATACTGTTCCTAGTGGATTAAAAAAAATGCTACCACTCCCAATAGAGAAAGTTAGAGAAATATGCAAAAAAGTAAGCTGGCTAATGTGTGTTCCAGGAATGGAACCACTGATAGACCTTACTAACAAAATCATCTGTATTTATGGCTTTGGTGCCGGAAATGCACCGCTTAAAGTGCTCAATTATCTCCGAGAAACATTTATTGGAGAGAAAGATAAGCCATGTATAATTGCCTGCAGTCAAGCGGAGGGTGATATTAAGAAACCAGATTACTATAAGGATGTCGGTATTGCCTGGTTAGCTCGGGATGGATTTAAAGTATGGAATCAAATGGATTATCCTATTGAATTTATCCATTCCCTAGCTTGTTATGCCCTATTAAATGATTTTGTTAATCCTGGTACTATTCTTGCTAAATATATTCAGGGTCCTTTTTAGTTTTTCAGGCCAATGTACCAATGCCAGAATATAAGAGGCATACATAATATATTACAGGAGTTTGAGATATGAATAGAGAACATCTGGTAAGAAGTGTTAAAAACAACTTATCATATCTGGCTGCCAGCAGTAAAGAGAAAGATAATCTAAATCGCATCATTAGTGCTATACAGGTAGTAGATAGAGTGTTTTTTGTCCGGGATAAAGAAGATGCTTATTTTGATACAGCTCTGCCCATTGGATATAATCAGACTATCTCTCAGCCATCTACAGTTGCCAGAATGCTTATGATAGCTGAACTGGAAAGTGGAAAAAATCTTTTAGAACTTGGTGCTGGAAGTGGTTGGAATGCCAGCTTGGCTGGATTTTTAATTCATCCCGGGAAAGTATTAAGTCTGGATATTGTACCTCAATTGATAGAAAAAGCTCAGGGAAATCTAAATAATCTGAAGAGAAACTTGAACTATGAAGATCGGGGAAAATTAAGTAATATTGAATTTAAGCTACTAAATATTTTAAAACAGCTTAATACGTGGCAGGAACAATATGACAGAATCATTATTACTGCCGGTATTAATAAAACACAGGAAAACTTAATTTTTCAATTAGCTAAAAAAGTACTCAAGGAGAAAGGTATTCTGGTTTGTCCCTATACCCATGGTCCTTTGATTATCCTAAAAAAAGAAAATAGTAAAGTAATCAAGGATACTACAATGGAACAATATGTCTTTGTCCCCTTATTAGATTGAATTATAGATAATTATTAACACTTTCTTTCTTCTATTTTTTACTCTAATTTTTCATTCAGTACTTTTGCAGCAGTAAGAACAGGATCCCAGACCGGTGAAAAAGGAGGTGCATAAGCCAAATCAAGATTTTCCAGCTGTTCAACAGTTAACCTGCTATAAAGTGCTGTGGCAACAATATCAATCCTTTTTGCTACTCCTTCCTCGCCCACCATACTGCAGCCAAGTACTTTTTTAGTGTTACTGTCCGCCATTAAACTTATTTTAATAGGCTTAGAACCAGGGCAGTACCCGGCTCGAGAGCGACTGTCAATAGTAATTTTTATGGGATTAAATCCATATTTTTGAGCAACTTCTATATCCATTAGTCCTGTGGTAGCAACCTCCAGTTGAAATACCTTGACTACAGCAGTACCTGCGATGGGTGAAAGACGAGTCTTTTTCCCTCCAATGGTACTACCAACAGCACGGCCATTACGATTAGCAGTCAAAGCCAGGGGAATATAAGTATTTTGATTTGTTACAATACTCTTCACTTCTGCACAATCTCCCGCAGCATAGATATCAGGGGTATTAGTCTCACCGAATTCATCAGTAACAATGGCTCCTCTTGGACCTAATTTTATACCGGCTTCTCTGGCCAGGGTAACCTCAGGTACAATTCCGGTCGCTATCAGGAGCATTTCTGTGTCTATATCTTCCTGTTGTTTATCCTGTTCAGCACTGACATAAACAGATAATTTACCAGTATCAATTTCTCGAATACTATTTACCCGTCTACCTAAATGCAATCTGACATAGTTCTTAATATATTTTTCTACTACTTCTGCTATATCCAGGCCAAAAGAATTTAGGAGATGTGGCAGTAATTCTACTATCTGAACAGACATTCCCAGGGAGTAGAATGCCTCTGCCATTTCCAGACCGATGTATCCCCCTCCTACAATCAGGACTGATTTTGGTGCCCTCTCTGCTAAATATTCCTTAATTTTTATGGCACTTGTTATATCCCGCAGGAAAAAGACACCATGAGAATCAATACCTTTAATTTTTGGTTTGACTGCTTTTGCCCCAGTACTGATTAAAAGTTTATGATAGGTAAGTTCTATTTCACCCTGGGGGGATTGGGCAACAATTATCTTTTTTTCAGGATTAATCCTCGTTACTTCATGGTTTAAGCGTAAGTCAATATTTCTTTCCTTCCTGAATATTTCAGGTTGAATAGCAATTAAATCCTCTATGTTTTTAACATTCCCCTTTAAATAATAGGGCAAGCCACAAGCAGCATAAGAAGCCCAGCCGCCTTTTTCTAATACTATTATTTCCAGCTCCGCGTTTTCTCTCCTAGCTTTACTGGCAGCACTCATTCCTGCTGCATCTCCGCCAATTACAATAAAACGTTCTTTCATAATTAACTCCAATCAGGACATTTTTCTAATCTGTATTTCGATATCTTTCTGGTCTCCTAAAAACTCAATTAACTGATTGGTATCGGTATTACCCAAATGATAAGGATAGAGTATTTTAGGTTTTATTACCTTTGCTGCCTCAGCTACCATTTCCGGAGTCATGGTATAGGGTAAATTCATGGGAAGAAAAGCAATATCAATATTTTTCAAATCTGCCATTTCTGGTATGTTTTCAGTATCTCCGGCTATATATAAAGTTAAATCAGCAAAATTAAGAATATAGCCATTGCCCTCTCCTCTGGGATGAAAGGGTTGACCATTATCACGTTTATGTTGAATATTGTAAGCTGGAACTGCAGTAATTTTTACATCTTTTACCATCTGAGTATCTCCATTTTTCATTACCAATCCTGATCCAACCTTCTCCTGACAAACCTCAGTTAATACTATAACTGTATCTTCTTTTCTAATCAATTCAATTGCCTTCAAATCTAAGTGGTCAGTGTGTTCATGAGTAATTAAAATAATATCAGCCTGGGGTAATTCGTGATAATCAGCTAAATTGCTCCAGGGATCTATGTGAATAACTTTATCCTGGAAAGCAAGAATAAGAGTACCATGTCCAATGAAGGTTATTTCCAGCTCTCCTTCTACTGTTTTAAAATAATCCTTTTCCAATGAAGGTTGGGCTCTGGAAGTATTCGCTAATCCTGAGAGTATTAATAATATTAAAACAATTTTTAACATACACACCCTCCTATTTTTTCCTCTTAAACTGAAAACTAATAACTAAAAACCATTACCTAAATAATCATTCAATTTTCCACACTCTGACATATTTTCTTCCCCAGTTATCCGCTTTCTGTAATTCTCCTAAATTAAAACAAACATCAATATGCTTCCCTTTGATGGCACTGCCGCAGTCATCAGCGACTCCCAGACCATAACCTTCTACATATAATACATCGCCATAGCGAAATATGCCATAATCCGGGTCAATAGCAATACTGCCATAACCTGCCGGGTAACCGGTAGCAGTATAACCATCGGCATAAGGTGCACAACATCTCTCATCAGGAGTATAGGCAGTAGCAAGGACCTGGTAAACAGGATAATTAATCTCCTGCTCGGATCTGTTTTTTAATTTCTGCTCAATTATCTGAGCTGCAGCCCGAACTTTTATCCAATCAATTTTTTCCTTAAAATTATATCTAAATTGGGATACTTGTTTTTTCTCTTTCTGGTCTTCTATTAAGATAGTAATGGTGTAACCGGCATCTTTTTCCTTCTTTAGCATTTGATGTTGATTGGTAACGCGAATAACATTTCCTTGTTTATCCTTGATAACATAAATATTAGCAACTGCCGGTAAGGCAAAACATAACAGTATCAGAATTAAAATAAGAAAAGAATAAATCTTTAAATGATAAACTGAGAATTCTTCAGAACTATGTTTCATTATTTATTACTTCCCGCTAAGGTCAATATTGGAAAAAGCCAGGATACCCTGGCACGATTTATAAACCAAAAACCATACAATGCATAGATTGCCAACTACAATAGGCAGTATAATCGGTTATCGCCACTGGAAAAATTATATCCTTTAGTGGAAATAAGCTGGATGGCTGACATAAAATAAAGCCTGATGCCAGATTCCTTCCATAACTCATACCCCTTCCGATATCTCGTAACTATTAGAATACCATAAGCTTGCTTTGTTTTGCTTATCTTATTAAAACTCCTTCCAGGACAAGCATTCTCCTTTTTAATTCCTCTCCACCCCGGGCAGAGAAACCGGTTAACTGCCCTTTGCTGCCAATAATCCTGTGACAGGGAATAATCAGCGGAAGTGGGTTGATTTTCATAACTCCACCGACAGCCCGATAAGCTCGTGGGAAACCGGATTGTTCAGCCAACCAACGGTAGGTTCTGGTTTCCCCATAGGGGATTTCCTTTGCTGTTAACAAAACTCTTCTTTGAAAAGGAGTATAACCAGAAAGATTAATCTTCTCCTGGCTGAATTCTACTGGTTTTCCTTGGAAATAATCTCTAATCAATTTGGTCAAAGAAGCAAATTGTTTATCTTTTCTGACTAGTATCTTCTGGGAAGCGAAATAAATATTTAGCTGTTGCCAGACATTTTCAGATGAACTTTCTGGTAATATCAATCTAATTAAACCTTTTTTATTACTTGCTATTCCCATCCATCCCATTACCGTCTCTATGATAACATAATATATTAATTTTTCAGGGATATTAATTTCCTGCTTAGAAATACTTTCTTGCATTGCCTAACCTCTTTCTAATTTCTGATTATAATATACACACTAATGAGATTTGATACTGACAAATAGTGCTTAGAGTCAGTAGCCAGTAACTGTCAACATCCTCAAAAAAGACTTAAACTTTTATGAGTAACTTCTGCTTTTATCTTTTCTCTTTTTTATCTATCCTTTAATCTAATCTTTTCAAGAAAATATTACCACATGCGGCAATCTTCAGGGAAAAAATATATTAGCTTATCGATAGACCTTTTTCTTCTCATTATTATATAATAGAATAAATAAAAGATAAAAACATTATGGAAATAAAAGTGGATAAAAAATATAAAGCCCTTTTGCTGGCTGGGGGAAAAAGCAAGCATGCCTTACAAAAGTTAACCGGTGAAGAATATAAAGCGTTAATGACCATTAATACTCTTGATTCCCGTCCAATTATCCATCATATGATTGAGGTATTAAAGAATAATAAATATATATCGCAATTATATGTTGCCAGTCCTAAAGAAGTTCAGCAGGAGATAAAATCCCAGTCCCTTATTGCAGTTTCCTCCGGTACTACCCTGATAGATACTCTGAAAAAAAGCATTTCTATCTTACAAAATGAGCCTTATATTTTAATTATTACCTGTGACCTCCCTCTTGTATCAAGTAAACACATAGAACGTTTTATAGAAGATTGCCTTGCTCATCCCGGATTTGATATCTATTATGCCATTATTAATAAGGAATCCTATATGAATCAATTTCCCTATAATGAATTAAGAAGAATTTATGCCAATCTAGTTGATGGCTCTTATACAGGAGGCAATCTCTTTTTAATAAATCCCAAAGTAATCATGGATTGTACCGATACCATAGAACAATTCATTCTTTTTCGTAAACATCCGCTCAAAATGGCCAGTATTTTAGGAAGAAGGATAGCAATTAAATACCTGAAAAAATATCTTTCTATCAGAGATCTGGAAAAAATGGTTCCTCAATATCTCAAAGGATATACCGGAAAAGCGATACAGGCATCACCTGAAATTGCTCTTGATATAGATAAGCCAATCCAGCTGGAGGCTTTAAAAAGTTTAAGAAAACATCAATAATGCTTAGATTTTACTCTTCACATTATAGATATACCCCCCTGATCTACCCACAATAAGATAAGAAGTGATAAAAGCCTTGGGATCATATTCCAGAGCTACATCACGAATCTTGGGAAATAAGCTGCGCTGGGTTATAATCCGTAAAACCTGTAATTCTCCTTGCAATCCATAGCCAAGATTGCGGGTAACCCCAAATCCTTCTTCGCGAAGACGCTGTTCAATTTCTGGCCAATGTTTTTTGGAGATTATTCCCACCGAAATCATCTCCTGCGAAGTCTTCTCAGTAATAGTAATGCCCATGATATTTCCGGCAGCAAAACCTCCACAGTAGGCCAGGACATTCATCCAATTGCCTATATCCTGAATGACTTTGGATATAATGAAGATGAAAATAAATACTTCTATAAAACCTACAACTGCAGCTAATAATTTTTTCCGACTAACAATCATCTGAACACGAAAAGTCCCCAGTGAAACATCAATAATTCTAAAAATGAATATTATTAAAGCAAAAATAAAAGGATTTAGATTTTGTATTTCATTTAAGATATCAGTCATTTTAGTACACCTCTGTTCATATTTGTATTCTCATTATAAAAATCATCTTCAATATTTATTAGCTTCTATGCCTCAAATTTAGATTGCGAATCTGGTTCGAAAATTCATTAAAATAGTCCAGACTCAATTGTCAAAAGATTAAATCTAATCTATAATTATACGGCGGACTTAACGAAATATACACTATCAAATTATATTATATCAAAATAAGAAAAATAAAATATCGATGCCCATACCATCTGGCGCTATCAGATTCTGATTCCTCATGAGAGGATACAAGTACCGGTTATAGACCAGGAGGTTAAGATGCTTGCATCCTACTTAACCAGCTATCAGTTTATCCAGG
>JAQUNC010000064.1 GCA_028717805.1 Atribacterota bacterium | reverse complement strand
CCCCGGATACCCAGAAAAAAGTATTAAGTTATCTCAAAGGATTAAACAGTTGTTCGCTGAGACAGCTTTCCAGATTAACCGGATTAACGGTGAATCAGATTGTCAGATCCTGATACAGAGAACCGTCTCCTATATCACCCTATATCACTACTTATTCTGTAATATTATAAAAGAATAAAGGATTTAAGTTGGAAGCTGAAGACAAATATCCAAAGAAAATAATATAACTGTGGCCTCAAATATTAACGCTTGACATTATTAACGTGATATGTTAATAATAATTATGATAAAATCATTCAAATGCAGAGAAACTAAAAAGATATATTATCGAGAATATTCTCTTAAATTTCCTGATGATATACAAAGAAATGCAATGAAAAAACTATGGATGATTGATGCAGCTCCAGATATGCAGACCTTGAGAATCCCGCCTTCAAACCATCTGGAGAGTTTAAAAGGGAAACGAAAAGGGCAATATAGTATACGTATAAACCAGCAATGGAGAATTTGTTTTAAGTGGAAAGATCGAGATGCTTATGATGTTGAAATTATCGATTACCATAGGGGGTGATTAACAATGATAAATAATAAAAAAATAGAGCCTATACATCCTGGGATAATATTAAAAGAAGAATTTTTGGATGCTTTAAATATATCACAATACAGACTGGCAAAAGATATCAGTGTGCCGCCAAGGCGTATTAATGAAATTGTCCATGGGAAAAGGGCAATCAGTGCAGATACTGCTTTAAGGCTGGGACGTTATTTTAAAACATCCTCCAAGTTCTGGCTTAACCTGCAGTCACATTACGATTTAGAAATCCAATCTGATAAACTTGGAGATGTACTTGATTCGGAAGTGAAAATTTGTTTGAAGGTTGGATAAAAGATGAAGAAACAAATGGGGCAAGTCTTGAAATATAAATTCATCCCTATTCACAGCCCATCTTCCCATCCCTCAATTGTTCCTTAATCCTCTGTATCCATTTCAACGATTCCTGCCTGGGCAGGGCATCTTTATTCATCTTCTGGTAATATCTTCTCCTGATAATACGTTCCTGGCGGTTTATCTCATCAATCTCAGTTGCGGTTGCCTCATCAAAAGAGTTATTGATTTCCTCTTTTTCTGCATAATCATTTCTTAATACAGATAACAGGTATGCTCCCGGGTTATGGGGATTCTTTTCTCTTAGGAGATATGGTTTTCTTTTAATAGCTGATTCCGTGAGATTGGTGAAGTAGGACTTATGGTTACTGAACTAATCTCTGCGGAAGAGCTCAGAAGGAAACATAAGAAAACCCTCAAACTACATGATACAGAGAGTTGTCTCCTGTATCAGTTAATCTGTATATTTTGGATCATTAAATTTATTTTAAGGAGAATAAAATGAATAATGAAATAATTACGAAGTGTGGATATCGTTGTGATTTATGTCTCGCTTACACTCCAAATGTGGAAGCTAATGATCGAAGGCAATTGCTAAGTGATTGATGGTTTGAACTATATGGATTTCGTATTGTGCCTGAAAATATTAAATGTGACGGCCGTATTTCCACAGAAAGTCCTGAACTAATATATAAAAATTGTCCTATGAGACCCTGTGTCATCAATAAAAAAATAGAGAATTGCTCTAGTTGTGCAGAATATATCTGTGAAAAACTAAGTCAAAGAATTGTTTTAAAATCAGAAATAGAGAAAAAAATGAATAGAAAGTTGACTGATAAAGAATATAAACTGTTTATAGAGCCCTATGAATCAAGAGCGAGATTAGATAAATTAAGAAATAAGGAAAAATAAACTATGACTGTTCAGCATCCGTGCCTCACTACCGGGTTGCACTTCGGAGTTTACTGCCTATAACAGGAATATACGCTGCGGCTTCGCTTTGGCCTTCGGCAAATTCATAATACAGGGGACCGTTGCACTATATCAGATATAATCTATCCCCTTTTTCAGTCCAATTTTTATAAATCTGATTTGATTTATAGTTCCTGTCATTATTGCGAGAATCGTCCTAGCCGAGGAGGCAGGAAACCCCAGATCCTCAGCATTTCGCTGATTGTCTTATGTATTTTTATTTCTTTTCACATCAGGGCTACAGCTAAATATTGAAATTTTAACATAATAGGAATATTCTTTTAGTTATTAAGTTTGTTAAATGATAATAATATTTATAAAAAAAATAAAATACTATAACAAAAATAACAAAAAAATACAATGCTTGACATTACTCCTTATTAGTGTATAATAAATATAACACTTAGAGATAAGTGAAAATGTTATAAGCTGAAAAGTTTGTTGCATTGAAATGTCAATCTTTCTGTGAGGATTGATAACCAGTAATTAATAAAATAGAGACTTTTTTATCTTGCTATATTTACCTCTAAATAAAATATTACTGAAAAATAATAAAAAAGGAGGTAAAGGAAATGCAAGGTAGTAAACTTTATGTAGGAAATTTAAATTACACTGTGACTAACGAGCAATTGGAAGAGCTATTCAGTAATCATGGCACCGTTAAAAGTGTCAATATTATCGAAGGTAAAGGTTTTGGATTTGTAGAAATGTCTTCTTCAGAAGAAGCTAATAAAGCTAAAGATGCATTACACGACACTGATTTTAATGATCGCCCTTTAAAAATTGACGAAGCTAAGCCACCAAGGCCAAGAAGAGATTTTAACGATAACCACAGACGCTATTAACATTTAGTTAAAATATACTGTAAAGAACCCTTTTAGAAGATAAGACTATAAGACTAAAGGGGTTCTTTTTTATAGGAATGATTAGTCAGATTCTGCCTAAACCACAAAATAAACCCAAAGATTCCAAAGAATTTTTTCAAACCCTGTTTGATTATGCCCCGGATCCTTATTACATCACCGACCTGGAAGGTAAATTTATTGATGGCAACAAGGCTGCCGAGAGAATTACCGGTTACCGAAAAAAAGAATTAATAGGTAAAAGCTTCTTCCATCTGGATATTCTCCCTGCCGCTGAAATCCCCAAAGCCAAACAGGCAATTGCAAAAAATCAGCAGGGATTTACTAGCGGCCCGGAAGAATTTACCCTGAAACGCAAAGACAATAAGAAGATAACAGTAGAGATTTTCACGTACCCTATAAAAATGGAAGGCAAACTGCATGTCCTGGCAATTGCCCGGGATATCACCCTCCGCAGGCAGTCCGAACAAAGAATAAAACATCTAGGCCAGGTCATTCATGCCATCCGCAACGTTAATAAACTCATTATCAGGGAAAAAGACCGGGATGTCCTTATCCAGAAGGCATGTAATCTTTTAGTAAAAACCAAGGGTTACTATAATGCCTGGATTGCCCTTTTAGATAAAGATAAAAAATATCTAACCTCTGCTGAAGCAGGATACGGTCCGGCTTTTGAACCAATGAGAACACAGCTTGAAAATGGTAATTGGCCAAGATGTGTCCGGGAAGTCTTGCAGCGAAAAGAAATTCTGATTACAGATAATCCTAAAAGTGTCTGTGACAACTGCCCCCTTTCACATTATCTCCAACACCGAAGCGCCTATACCATCAGCCTCAGACAGAATAATACCCTCTATGGGGTATTTTCAGCCTGTATCCCGGAATCCTATGCAGAAGACAAAGAGGAACAGGCACTCTTTAAAGAGGCAGCCGAAGATATTACCTTTGCCCTTTACAGTATCGATACAGAAAAAAAGCGCAGGCAGGCAGAAGAATCATTACGGAAAAGTGATGAAAGATTCCGGGTAGCATTTAAAAATTCCCCTGTGGTAGTCTGGAGTCAGGATAAAGAACTGCGCTATAATTGGATATATAACCCCAATCCCGGGTTCAGCCCCGAAGAGGTCCTTGGCAGGAAAGATGAGGAGTTGTTGCCTTTTGATGATGCCCGGGTTTTAACGGAGATAAAACAAAAAGTACTGGAGACCGGTAAAGGCAGCATAGCAGAGGTCAGGACGACCATTAAGGGAAAACCCTTTTTCTATCAATTGGTCACTGAACCTTTAAGGGATGCACAGGGTAATTTAATAGGTATAACCTGTGCCTCTATTGATATCAGCGAATTCAGGGAAATCCAGAAGAAGCTGGAAAAAGCCTTGGATAAAACCATTGAGACTATGTCCAAAATTGTTGATACCCGGGATCCTTACACCTCCGGGCATCAGTCCCGTGTCAGCCAGCTGGCTACAAGAATTGCTTTAGAGTTAAATTTATCCCCGGAAAAGGTAAAAGCAATCAGGGTTGCCGCTTTAATCCATGATATCGGGAAGGTCGGCATACCTTCTGAAATCCTTACTAAACCAAGCAAGCTCACCGATATCGAATTCAGTCTGATCAAGGCCCATTCCCAAATGGGTTATGATATCCTGAAGGATATCGATTTCCCGTATCCGGTTGCTCCGATAATTTTACAGCACCATGAAAGAATAAATGGCTCCGGTTATCCAAACGGCATAAAAGGTGATGAAATTCTACTGGAAGCCAAAATTGTTGGTGTTGCCGATGTAGTAGAGGCTATGTCTTCACATCGGCCTTATCGCGCAGCATTGGGGGTTGATATTGCACTTGATGAAATTGTTAAAAACAAAGGTATTTTATACGATTCTGAGATAGTTGATGTATGTGTAAAACTGTTTAAAGAGAAAGGTTTTAGGTTTGAATAGGCAATAAAATTTTTAAAGTATATTTAAAGTAATATAAATCAGTCTTTAAGATACAAATAGAGCCTGATTATCAGAGTTCTGGAAATCCCAGCTGAATAAACAGAGATCAAAAGGTAAATTATCTAAGATATTACAGGCTGCTTTGGAGGAGAAAAAAAAGTAAATAGTAAAAGAATTTTATGAAAATAGTTAAAATATTTAAGAATTATAAAGAAGGGGTGATGGTATAAAAATAAACAACTAATTTATTATTATAAAAAGTATTTTTTAAAAAGCATACAGGTAATTAATAATATAAAAGTTGATAAAGGCAAACTGTCCGAAAGGGCAGGAGCAAAGTTATGGGCTTAAAGTTTCTGCTACGGCTGCCAGACCGCCGGCTTTTTTATATTTTATAGACACATAAATTTTACAGAAGAACTATATTGAAGATAAACAGGCATTATTTTAAAATAAAGACTGTAAAAGGTTTAGATAATAGAAAATAAAAAGTAAAGAAATAGCCAATAGGTCCTTGGAGAATAAAAATGAAGGAATATATTGTCGGGGGTTTTTAAGGTCTCATGAGAAAAGACAAACTAAAGAGTATAGATATCAGGTATTTTCTAATACCATTTTTCATCCTGATATTAATATTTTTTGGACTTACTGTATATATGGTGAATAATTATGTCAATAAAAGTTATGAAATCTTTGAAGAATCATCATTAGATATTGCAGACAGCTATTCCCATACATTAATAACCTCACAGGAAGCCCATGATATAGTGACTGAACTGTTAGAAGAAAAACTAATGATAGCCAGCCAGGCTGCCAAGCTAATTCAGGGATTTGAAACTACTGAAGAACTGGCAGAATTGGCTGAAAGATTTTTTATCGATGAGATATACATTTATAATCCGGAAGGCGAAATTATACGCAGCAATATAACCAAATACATCGGCTGGAAGGCATATCCTGGCCATCCGGTTCATGATTTCATGATCAGTGATAAACAGATTTTAGTGGAAGATATCCGCAGAGATACTGAAAGTGATATTTATTACAAATACGCCTATTTTCAGGTTGCTGACGGTTCTTTTGTCCAGATAGGGGTATTGGCTGAGGAAGTTCAGGAGTTCCTGGGGAAATTTGAGCTTAAAAAATTAATAGACAGAATATCAAACAGAGAAGATATTATGTATATCTCCTTTGTAGACGATAACAATGAAATGATTGTCAGCAAAAATTCTCAGTATACCGAGGAAATAACAGAAGAAATCACTATCCACCAGCAAAACTTTGGGTCTGAGCAGTATTCAGTAAGAACTGTCCTGGATGGCCATGATGTTTTTCAGGTCTGTGTGCCGGTTCTCAGTGAAGATAAAAGCCTTGGCACGCTAACGGTTGCCTGGAGAACCGATGAGATTGATGGAGAGATAAAGGATATTATCTTTAATAACTTTCTTCAGTTGGCTTTGGTTTCTGCCATCGTTGGAGCTATCATGTATTATGCCTACCGGAAGAATAAATCCAATCTCAGGCTCGCTTACTATGATAAGCTTACTGGCCTTCCGAACAGCGAATACCTGAGTGAGTATCTCGAGAGCGAGGTTAAGAATACAGATAAACATAAAAAGGCCATAATGCTTTTAAACTGCACGAATTTTAATATCTTGAATATGACCCATGGCTATCTCTACGGAGAAAAGATACATGTCAAGATTGCCGAAAAGATTAAAAACATATTAGAACCTGATGAGGAATTATTCAGGCCTAGCACAGACCGCTTTATTATTGTTATCGGCAATTACAAAAGAAAAGAAGATTTACAAGCATTGGCTCAAAAAATTATCAATATTTTTGATAAATCCTTTTTGGTCAATGGCGACCCCCAGTTTGTCAGTGCCGAAATCGGTATTGTTGAGATTAAAAACCAGGATATGCCTATTGATAGTCTTTTGCGGGATGCTACCCTGGCCCTTTCACATATCAACAGTTCCAGTAATGATGCTATCTATTTTTACGAGGATGAAATGGAAGTGATTGTCAGGCGGGCTGATAAAATAGAGAAGGTATTAAGGGATGCTATCCTTGGTGTGAACCCTGAAAGATTTTATCTCCAATACCAGCCCAAGCTGGATCTTAAACAGAACAGAATTATGGGTTTTGAAGCCCTGGCCAGATTAAATATTCCGGGAATGGGTATTATTTCGCCTATGGAGTTTGTAGATATAGCGGAAAAGAGAATGCTGATCTATGATTTGGGAAAACAGATCCTGCACAGGGCCTGTAATTTCTCAAAAAGCCTTCATGACAGCGGTTATGAGGATATCAATCTGTCAGTAAATATCTCAGGCCTCCAGTTGCTTAGAGAAGGATTTATGAAAGATATAGAACAATACATACAATCATTATGTGCTGTAATTAAATCTTTGGAGTTTGAAATTACCGAATCAATCTTGCTTTCCAATTATGAGCTAATAAATGAAAAATTAAAGGATATCAGGGAAATGGGGATTGCTGTTTCCCTGGATGATTTTGGTACTGGCTTTTCCTCCCTGGCTAGGCTCCGGGAGCTGAATATTAATATAGTAAAGCTGGACAGGTTTTTTATCAGCAAAATAAAAAATGAAGATGAAAAAAATCTAATAACATCAGATATTATTTCCATGGCGCATAAAATAGGATTAACAGTAGTTGCCGAGGGAGTAGAGGAGGAAGAACAAAAAAGATATCTGCAAAAACATGATTGTGATATTATCCAGGGTTACCTGGTCAGCAAGCCTCTTGTGGAGGCAGATGCACTTGA
>JAQUNC010000063.1 GCA_028717805.1 Atribacterota bacterium | reverse complement strand
TTATAAATTGCCGGATAAGCTACAAGTGTCTGCCCACTTAAGGCATCATCTATTGCTTTCTGTATGCTATTATACTCAATCCCAGTATCGGTGTTGACCACCCTGGGAGCTATAATCGTAAAGTCTGCCTGGATAGCATGAAAGTCGCCCACACTGGGAAAGGTGTAAGAATTAACTGCTCCTACCGATATGCCGTCCACCAGGACATCGGATACTTGATAGCCCTCATCCGGAATGATGGTAAAGGTTTTGTCCTGCCCCTCAATGACAACAACTTTTCCTCCGGGATTAATTGAACCACCAGTACTGGCAGTGGAGGTCTTGCTCCAATCTTATTTACTTCTTCAATTTTACGATTTTCAATAACATCACACTTGGAATAAAAATCACTCTGGCAACAAAAGCATTCAATTAAAGTAACAGGATCAGGGATTTCATATTTCATTGTAGAAAATAAATAAAAATTCATTCCCACCACCAATTTATAAATACTTTCTTAAGAAACATTATCAAAAAATAAAATTGTCAATAATAAAGATTTGACCCCTTTTATCTTTTACTTAACAACATCCTCTGAAAATCCAAATTGTATAGTCTCTTGCTATAGCTCTATTTATTCTAATAATGTAACAGTGCATCCAAAATTGAGATTAGTTATTATACCCCTTTATAAGTTTATTTAAGTGTAAATACATATAAATTAAACCTCTCAGTATACTAAGAAACTGAGGGATTTTTATATTTTTGCAAAAAAGAACTTAAATTAATATATATTTTAAATATATCATAGGTTATTTTTTAAATACAGATTTCGTTATTTTAACAAATAAATTTGCATTCACATATAAATATTTTCCATAAATAATGTCTAAACCCTTCAATTATAGGGAATAATATAATAGAACATTTTATTATTTAACTTAATAATACTTAAAATAAATTGATAAAGGCAAACTATTCAAAAGGATAGGACGCAAAGTCATGGGCCTACCGTCATATCATGACCAGGGCTGCCAGACCGCCGATTTATTTTTTTATATCTATACATAAGCAAATAGATATTTATAACTAAACCAGGAAATTGACTGATTAATCAGCGTTACATAATTTAAAAAATGTTAAAAGGAGAGTAAAAATATGTCTAACCGGAAATGTGCAAATAACAGCTCAATAGTAGCCAAAAATGTTGTCAGAACTTATAGAAAACAGATAATCAATATTTTTTTATTAGTTATCATTACTTTGACATTTTTAACCACATACTGCATGGGAAACAACCAAACTCAAGGTGAAGAACTTTATCAGCAGGCCCTTAAACTGGAAAAACAGAACAATTTCAGTCAGGCAGTAGGTCTCTACGGGCAGGCATTCTCTGTCCTATTAGAAGAAGAGAATTTGGAACTGGCTAATAAGTGTAGGGAATCCTTGCAAAGAATATTGATTTTCCAGATGGTTTATCCTTATACTTCTGATCAGCTTGAAGACGTAATCCGGCAGACATTCCCCCAGGCTACTGCAGAACAGATCAAAAGTTGGATTAAAAGCAAAGAGATAGAACATTATATCTGGGATGGTGAAGACCATTATTTCTCAGATGGAATACAAAATCTCAAGTTCCGATACATAGAACTGATACAGTCAGATGAAGAAACAGAGCAGGAATATTATAATCTGGTACTCAAAGTAAACAAAATCGCCCTGGAACAACCAGTTCATCCCTGGCAACAATATCAAAAACCAGCTGCTTATCGCGGCATTCATACTATTACAATCACAAGAGACAAGTTACCCGAAACAGGTACTTACCGTCTATGGCTACCGATACCCATCAATACCGGTCCACAGACCCAGGTTATCATTGAATCTATAGCACCAGACAAATGGGTAAAACAACCCCCCAGCATCAATGAGGAAATTGGTTTATTATATATGGAAATTCCCATGGAAGAACTTTCCGAAGATTTAGCAATTCAAGCTAGTTTTACCTTTAATCACTATGAACAGAGATTTTTGGTAGATCCTGAAAATATTGGAGAATATGACAAAGAGTCTGCTCTCTATCAAAAATATACCAGGTCTTATGGTAATACGGAGATAACTTCAGATATTAGAAAAATGGCTGAGACTATTGTTGGTGATGAAACAAATCCTTATTTTGCTGCCCGTAAGCTTTATGACTATATTGTTACCCAGGTGGATTATGCTTTCATGCCGCATTTAATATTCTGGCCCAGGTCATCGCTGACCGAAGCAGATTATGTCCATAAAAATCAGCGGGGTGATTGTGGTGCCCAGTCTATGTATTTTTCTGCCATGTGCCGCTCTCTTGGTATCCCGGCTAGAACTACCGGTGGCTGGCAGCTTTTCAAAGATGAATTTAGTGGTCACTTTTGGGCAGAATTCTATTTACCCAACTATGGCTGGATACCGGTAGATACCTCTGCTGCCCAGCTTGCTTATTATCCAAAAGACTTAACCGATCAACAACGGCAAATTTTTATTGATTATTATTTTGGTAATCAGGATTCTATGCGCTGTGTAGTCCAAAATGACACAGATGTACCTCTGATTCCGGCAGCCCATGGAATAATCTTATTGCCCATGGCTATCCAGGTACCGGCTGCTGAATATTCTATTCCTGCTATAGACCTTCCTGATGAAGTTTTTTTGGAATGTTATACGATAGAGTGTGAAAAAATAAACCCATAAACAAATTGTTCAAAAGAAGAAGATACAAAAACAAGGGCATATAATAAAAAATTCTTGTTTGTTAAAAAGAAAAGGGGAGAAAAGATATGAAAAAAGTATTAAGCGTTCTGTTCTTGTGTTTATTAATTGCCATAGTTACCACTGGATGTCAACTGTGTGATTGCGGTCTACTGTTACCCAACAACACATCTCCCACACCGGAGGAACATTTCAACTTTGATGAAGAAACCAGAACGATTACTGGTTATGACAATGGTACTGGTGATTGGAACCCTCATGGTGATGATATTGTAATACCTCCAACCATTAATGGCTTACCGGTAGAACATATTGGCCATAAAGCTTTTCAAACAGGATTTAACACTTGGATAAGATCGGTTGTTTTTCCGGATACCATCACGACTATAGGCAGCTATGCATTTTTTGCTAATTGTCTGCATTCTTTAACTATCCCTGATAGTGTTATGTCCATTGGAAGCTATGCATTTTGTAATAATTCCTTAACATCTGTAACCATTCCTAAAAGTATCGATTTTATTGATGAATATGTATTTGGTGGTAATCCGCTAAAATCAATAACAATCGGGGCAGATGTTGATATTTATAAGACAAATTCCATAGGTCATTATAAAGCAGCTACGTTCCCAACCTTAGTGCCTGAATATGTGGAGTTTAAAAGTTTTTATGATTCGCATGGAAAAGAAGCCGGCACCTATCTTTTTACTGATTCAGATACATGGATTAAAGCAGGATAACTATTATTCCAAACAAAAAGGAGGTACGGATGTAGGCTACAGAATAGTTAATATTCTTTCTAATTTTCCGAGGTAATATTTGTTATCAGGATTAGTAAAATATAAAGCAAGAAGATCTTCTATTAATTTTGATTTTTTAATTGATAATATATCCATAATTGTAGTCTTTTGTAACTACAAATGTAGTATTTTCTGACTACATTGTCAAAAATAATCAAAATTAAAAAATTACTTGAATCTAACATAATTCTGCCTATTTGTTAAAAATAAAACCCAAAATAAAATTCAAGACCTATATAAATTTTGCTACCTTTCCCCATTTAACAATCTCTCAAATGCTTCCAGGTTACCCATTGCATCATGAACTTTAAGAACCCACTTTTAAAATTCTTCAAAAACTTCCTTTTCTTCCATCGGCTTTTTTTCTACTAATTCTCCGTGAAAAGTAGCCCTTGAAGGATAAGCGGCTGTACCGAATTCAGTAAGCTTCCCGGTGCTTGGCTACTTACCGCATTCTTCACAATCAACAAAAATTAAGGTTTTGATAATTCTTTTTGTCATTTTAAAACCCTCAAATTAAAGAGATTCTATCATCCTTTTTAATATTTCCTTAATATTCTTACTTAAATTTCTTACCAACTCAGGATTATCAATTAGAGATTCAAGGTCAATTTGAATACTTCTAGCATCAACTTTTGTAATTGCTGAAAGTAATTTTTCTTTAAGCTGCTCCTTATTATTAATAGTTTCAATGCATTTATAATTCGGTATTATGCCTTTTTCTAAATACCAGAGCAAATCATAATAGTCCCTTCCTTTAACTGTTGCTAAAGTTTTCCCTGACTTGTCGGTCTTTTCCCATTTTCTCATCAGAACAGCGCGGATCTTGGTAGCCATTAAAGTCGGTAAATCAAAAGTCTTAATCAATACTGTTCTATTAAACTTAAATAAAGGAATAGTTTCTATCTTATAATCTGTACAAATATCAAATTCATTGAAAATTTCTATTTTTAAAAAAAGCAGGTCTGATTCACTTTTCCCAGCCAATCCCAATTCACGTAACAAAGGAAATTTTAAATAGATACGGAATTTCTGAATCGCTACTTTTACTGCAAGATCTGTCTTTTTCTTAAAGTACACTTCTAAATCTTTAGCTAATTTGGAAATTTCAATTTCTTTCTTCAAATCTACAAAATCCAAATCTTCTGAAAGGCGCGGCATTTTATAGCAATGCGCCAGACTTGAACCTCCGTAAAAAACCAGTTGACTGTATTTCCTATTAGAATAAATAAAATCTAAAACAAGAATCTGCAAATAATTCTTTAATAAATTCCGGATAAATATCTTATCATCAGAAGAATAATCTTTAATCAATTTAGTTAAAAATACTTTTATTAATTCCATAATTTAATCCAAAAGATAATTTAATATTGTTTTTAACTTTTTGGAATCCTCTAAAGCAACATATTTTTTTAATTCTTTAATATCAGCTCGACTTAAGTTTTCTACATTTAGTCTCAATTCACTCACGGCTTCCTTATTAGGCAAAACATTTTTACGCAGATATAAAAAGTCAAACAAAGCCTTGGCTTTGGTAGCTCTCATAATAGAAAAACCGCTCTCCTTAGATAATTCAAAACCAAAAAAAAGAGAAGGTCTAATTGTGTGGTATATAAAATTACCAAGCTTGTTAATAAACATAGCCGTTTTATTCTGAGAAACAGAAGTTAAATTAACAGGAATTTCGGTTAAAATATTATTGCGATAAAGAATTGTGTCCAAACTTAGATAGGAAGGCAGATATAAAAAGTTGGCTAGAAAATCGGTAAATATTTCTATCTCACCACGATTTCTCATTTTCTCAACATAAGCAGTAGTTGTATAAATCCCCTTTTTTACACGGAGCAACTTACCACTTTTCTCATAGCGGTGCAAAACCATCCGGAGATAAGAGGCACTTTCTTCAGCACCTAAAAAATCATGGAAAGTGAAAACCGGCAGTTTCTCTGCTAATTCTATTATAGTTTTACTTCTATTTTTGTTATTTCTCATAATTTACAATTATTGTAAATTATCAGAAATACTTTGTCAACCATTTAATTTACCTTAACAAAAAAATATTTAGATTTTAGTTCATTTATCTAGCGGAGCCTCACTCAATTTTACGCTTTTTCAATAGCCAATTTCAGCTTTTTATCTTGTTACCCTACTTACCTCAGGTAATGACCTTAAACCTCCAATTATGTTTTATTATAGTCTTATCTAGATGTCCAGGAAAGCGGGGGAGTTTCATAATTCTGTTTTACTTAAACCATTGGTTATTAAATATAATATATATTGGTTTAGGCTTACCTTTTCCTCTTCTGCCTGTATTGTCAATTCCTTATGTAAAGTTTTCGGCAACCTCAGGGTAAATTTACCGCTAAAATCCTCATCATAAATATTTTTTGGTTTTGGTATATTTCTTCCTTCTTTTATGGCAGTTTCAATCCATGCTTTTTTAGCATCCATAGCCATAACAACTGCCTCTTCAACTGTGACACCAGCTCCTACACATCCGGGTAAATCTGGAAATTCAGCTGCCCATTCAGTAATATTAGCATCAGTATCAATAGGGTATACTCGCATACGATATGATTGTTCTTTTTTCATTCTTTTTCTCCTCCCTGTAACTCCAACACCTTTTCAATTGCCCTAACTGCCATCCTAACATAAGCTGCTTTAACTTTGTTTCCATGTTTTGCTATAGTCACTATCTCCTGTAAATCAGGATGCAAATATGTATAGTGACTACTCCCGCTAGAAGGCTGTCTTATTTTAAAATTATATGCTCTAAGCAATTTATCAATATCATAATACAAAACATCTGTCGGGGTTGGTCTTCTGCTTAATTTTTCAAACAGCTTCTCTATTTGACTCAACTATCGTAGATTCCTTTCTTTCAATCTAATGATACCATATATGATACCAGTATGCAACGTATCTTTATTTGAAGCTCTTGTCTATCTGATTGCTATTTTACTATTTTCAACTTTCATTTAATTTTTTTCCCAATCTCTTTAACGTCTTTTTTTGCCTGTCGTAAAATTTTTCAAATTTTCTTCTTTCTTCAATCTTGGTTACCAAATCTTTACTTCTTTTTCAGACAGCTTTTCCAATATATTTAAATACTTGTTTTTTATATAACCTATAAATTCAAGTAATAATAATTATGTCCCTTAATATTCTTTTTTATAAGACTGCCTTTTGGAAAATTTTGAATTTTTGACTTATATATCTTTTCTAATTCTAATCAGAAGGTATTTTCCCCAATTCCTTACCAGAACATGGATCATATTCATAGGAATGTTCAGCACATACCATATCAAGAACATCCAAATCTTTAGTTAGAGAACCGGCAACACCGGCATCAATGACAAAATCAGTATTAAACTTATCAATAACTAATTGGGTAGTAGAACTGCAATTGATTTCACCCACTCCTGCCTTAACTGCATAAACCTCTATATTGTTCTCTTTTCTTTCTGAAATAATCCGTCCGGATAATTCTGATTCATTCTGCAAGCCCAGTATTTCTGTACAGGCATCGTATTCATCATCAAGCGGACAAATGACTCCAATTTTTATTTCTGTATTACTCAAAATGACCCCTTCTTAGATTATAGTTTTGTTTTATGTCAAATGTTAAAATGCAAAAACCATTATTTACTATAATGTGAACTTGTGAAGCCTGAACTTCCCATCTGAAAAATCAAGATATTCTCTAAACTTTTTATGCCGCTTGCAAATCTTCTTTTTTTATTTGATAATCTCTGTCTTCGGTTAGCATTCGGTAAATGACTTTAATCATCTGCCTGGCCAGGCAGCGCAGGGCATGATTATGGGCCTTTCCTTCTTTTCTTTTTTTAAGATAATAATCCCGGCACTGGGGGTTAACTCTAATACTGCAGCCGGCCATCATAACCAAAGCCTGTTTGGCAATCCTGTTGGCCTTATATACTGCATTGGTCTTATTGCTTTTACCGGAAGCATTGTTAACACAAGCGATACCGCAATAAATGGCTAATTGTTTTTCAGAAGGAAAACGACTGATATCACCGATTTCTCCGAGAAAGCGGCTGGCCAGTTTGGTAGACTGCACCCCAACCACTGGACACATTTCTGAAAAAATAAGACTTCCGGTATAATGAAATAGTCAGGAAAGAAGAGAAAGGAGTTAAGTGGCAATGGGGCTTAAAAAAAGACAATACACCAAAGAACAGAAAGAGGAGATCGTCCATTCCCTCCTAAGCGGCCAGACTGCCCTCCA
>JAQUNC010000062.1 GCA_028717805.1 Atribacterota bacterium | reverse complement strand
GTTCGATGGCGTCGGACTCGATCTGCCGGATATGGTAGGGCTTGATGAGCTCCCGGACTCGGCCGGCCCCGATCCGGCCGGCCCGGTGCATATCCATCACCGCCGTCACCATATATATATTTCCACCCCTTCCCTCTATGAGATTGATTACTGATATTTTTGATTATTGTTCCCAAAAATTACCAAAGTGGAATACCATAAGTATAAGTGGTTACCATATTAGAGAGGCTGGATCAACTGCTATTCAGGAGATTGCTTTCACTTTAGCTAATGGGATTGCTTATGTTGATGCAGCAGTAAAGAGAGGTCTAGATATTGATACTTTTGCTCCAAGATTGTCTTTTTTCTTTAATGCTCACAATGATTTATTTGAAGAAGTAGCCAAATTTAGAGCGGCTCGTAGATTATGGGCGAAAATTATGAAAGAACGCTTTGGGGCGAAAAATCCAAAGTCAATGATGCTTCGTTTTCATACCCAAACTGCCGGATGTACACTAACTGCACAACAGCCCGATAATAACGTAGTAAGAGTAGCCATTCAAGCTCTAGCTGCAGTATTAGGAGGTACTCAGTCATTACATACCAATTCCAGAGACGAAGCACTTTCTCTACCATCTCAGAAATCAGTGAGAATTGCCTTGAGGACACAGCAGATTATTGGTTATGAAAGCGGAGTGGCAGAAACCGTAGATCCGATGGCAGGTTCTTATTATCTGGAAAAGTTAACTACTGAAATTGAACAGGGTGCGAAAGACTATATCAATCAGATTGATCAGTTAGGAGGATCCCCGAAAGCAATTGAAAAGGGATTTATCCAGAAAGAAATACAAAATAGTGCTTATCAATACCAGAAAGATATTGAAGACAAAAAAAGAATAATAGTTGGTGTTAATAAATTTCAGTCAGAAGAAGAAGAACCTATGAAAGATTTGTTAAAAGTAAAACCGGAAATAGAGAAAAGACAGGTAGAAAAATTGAAAAAAGTGAAAGAGAAAAGAAATGAAAAAGTAGTTCGTAAAAATTTGATGGAATTAAAAAAGATTGCCAGTACTGAACAAAACACTATGCCAGCTATTCTTGATTGTGTAAGAAGCTATGCTACTCTGGGAGAAATATGTGATAAACTCAGAGAAGTTTTCGGTGAATACAAAGAATCTATAAAGATATAGAGACAAGGAAGGTGTACTATGAAAAATACTAGAATTAGAGTTCTGGTTGCAAAACCAGGTTTAGATGGTCATGATCGTGGAGCTAAGGTAATCGCCAGAGCTTTGCGAGATGCCGGAATGGAGGTTATCTATACTGGCTTGAGACAGACTCCGGAACAGATAGTAGAAACAGCGATTCAGGAAGATGTAAATGTAATTGGATTAAGTATTCTTTCTGGTGCACATATGTATCTATTTCCTAAAATAATGGAATTATTAACGGAAAAAGAGGCAACTGATATTGTGATAATTGCTGGGGGAATTATTCCAAGTGAGGATATTATGGAATTAAAGAAAATAGGAATTAAAGAAATATTTACTCCAGGAACAGATACCAATGAAATTGTTAAATTTATTAAAGAAAATGTCAAGATTGCCTAATATTGGATAGGAGAGTAATTAGATGAATTTGAGCAATAGAGTACGGCAGGGCGATGCCAGAGCTGTAGCAAAGCTTATTACTATGGTGGAAAATGATTTTCAACATGCTCAAAAAATATTGCAAGAGTTACATCATTATTGTGGCAAGGCAGTTGTTATAGGAATTACTGGTCCCCCTGGTTCAGGCAAAAGCACCATAACTGACCGGTTGACTAAGCATGTAAGAAAAATGGGGAAGAAAGTTGGCATTATTGCTATTGATCCAAGTAGTCCATTTACAGGTGGTGCTATCCTCGGCGACCGTATAAGGATGCAAGATCTGGCAACAGATAAGGAAGTTTTTATTCGTAGCATTGGAACCAGAGGTCATTTGGGAGGTTTATCGCGTTCTACCCAGGCTATTGTTAAGATAATGGAGGCAATGGGGAAAAATATTATTTTTATTGAAACAGTTGGAGTAGGTCAATCAGAAATTGAGGTAATTAAAGTTTCTGATATTATTTTATTGGTAGTAATGCCGGGTATGGGGGACGATATTCAGGTAATAAAAGCAGGCATCATGGAAATAGGTGATATATTTGTAGTTAATAAGGCAGATCGGGATGGAGCTGACAAGCTGATTACAGAAATAGAGATGATGATACATTTAAGTGATAATGGGAAAAGAAATCCTTCTATAATTAAAACTGTTGGTACAGAAAATATCGGAATAGATCCATTATGGAAAGAGATTGAAAGATTGATTATTTATTTACAAAATAGTGGACAGATGTATCAAAGAAGAAAAAATCGTATAAGAAAAGAGATTTATGATCTCTTTCAGGAAAACTGGCAGGAGATGTTTTTCCAATTTATTGGGGAGGAAAACCTGGAAAAAGAGGTAGAAAAAGTATTAAAACGGGATAACGATCCTTATAGTGTTGTCCAAAAACTTACTGAAATCTTTAAGGGAAAAATATTTAAAGGGGGTAATTGATTTTGTTTAAGAAAATTAATCATATTGGGATTGCAGTAAAAAAATTAGAGGATTCACTCCCTATTTTTCAGGATATTCTGGATATGAAGTGTGCAACTATTGAAGAGGTAGCAGATCAAAAGGTAAAAGTAGCTTGTTTGCCGATTGGGGAAAGTGAAATTGAATTATTGGAATCAACTTCTTCAGAGGGGAGTATTGCCAGATTTATTGAAAAAAGAGGTGAGGGTATTCATCACATAGCATTTGAAGTTGATAATTTAAAATCAGTACTGGAAGATTTAAAGAAAAAGGGTGTTCAATTAATTGACCAGGAGCCTCGTCATGGTGCCGGAGGTATTAGAATTGCCTTTTTACATCCCAGGAGTACCAATGGTATTTTAATTGAGTTATGTGAACATGAGGATTAAAAGCAATATTAATTTGTTAAAAAAGTAAGTAGATTAAATAAATTGATGGTATAGTGACTTTTGTTATACCAGAATATACCAGAAATAGAGGAGATAAAAATTTAAAGAAAATGAATAATAAAAGAGGGGTGAGGAAGTTAATGGAACAAACCATAAATGATCTAATGAAGATTTTACAAGAAAAGAAGGAAAAGATTCTTGCTGGTGGTGGAGAAAAAAGGATTAAAGCACAACACGAAAAGGGTAAACTTACGGCTAGAGAAAGAATATCTCTGTTATTAGATGAGGGAAGCTTCAATGAACTTGACCTTTTTGTAGAGCATCGTTGTGTTAATTTCGATATGGCGGGAAAGGAAGTACCAGGGGAGGGAGTAATAACTGGTTATGGTACCATTGATGGTCGCCTGGTTTATGTTTTTTCTCAGGATTTTACTGTAATTGGTGGTTCTTTAGGTGAAATGCATTCTAAAAAAATATGCAAGGTTATGGATATGGCCATGAAAATGGGAGCACCTATAATAGGTATCAATGATTCTGGAGGTGCTCGCATTCAGGAAGGAGTTGATTCTCTAAGTGGCTATGGACAGATATTTTATCGCAATACTATTGCTTCAGGAGTAGTCCCCCAGATATCCATCGTAGTTGGTCCCGCAGCAGGAGGTGCAGTATATTCTCCAGCCATAATGGATTTTGTCTTTATGGTAAAGAAAATTGGTATTATGCATATTACTGGGCCGAGTGTTATTAAGGCTGTCACCGGGGAGGATGTTTCCTCAGAAAAATTAGGAGGAGCAATGACTCATAATCAAAAAAGTGGAGTTGCTCATTTTGCTGCTGATAATGAACAGGAAGTATTTAAATCCGTTAGAACATTGATTGGTTATATACCTTCTAATAACATGGAGAATCCTCCTATTTTAGAGGTCAATGATGATCCAAATAGAATGGAAGAGGCATTATTAACAATAGTGCCAACCGATCCCAATAAGCCTTATGAGATGAAAGATATCATAAGATACATAGTTGATGATGGCAATTTTTTAGAATCACATGAACATTTTGCTCGTAATATTATTACCGGATTTGCCAGTCTAAAGGGACAGAGCATTGGCATTATTGCCAATCAACCAAAAGTACTGGCTGGATGTCTTGATATTGATGCCTCTGATAAAGCTGCTCGTTTTATACGTTTCTGTGATGCCTTTAATATTCCCATCTTAACCCTGGTTGATGTTCCAGGATTTTTACCAGGGACTGCTCAGGAATATGGAGGAATTATCAGGCATGGAGCTAAGATGTTATATGCCTATTCTGAAGCAACAGTTCCCAAGATAACAGTTGTAGTTAGAAAATCATATGGTGGTGCATATCTGGCAATGTGTAGTAGGGATTTAGGTGCAGATCAGGTCATTGCTTGGCCTACTGCCGAGATTGCCGTTATGGGTTCTCAAGGAGCAGCTAATATTATTTTTAGAAAAGAGATTGAAAAAGCGGAAGATCCAGAACAATATCGCCAGAAAAAAATTGATGAGTATAAAGAAAGGTTTTCTAATCCTTATGCCGCAGCCAGTAGAGGCTTTGTTGATATGATAGTTGATCCCCGAGAGACCAGGCCAAGATTGATTACTTCTCTGGAAATGCTTTCCACCAAAAGAGAGAGTCTGCCTGGTAAAAAACATGGTAATATTCCTCTTTAATTGTAATTGGTTAAATTAATTCAACTAAAATTCTTGTAAATATATCTTTCAAATTGATAGAAGGAGTAGCTTATGTATGAAGGAATAGAAGGTGCAATTATACTTTCGCTAATTGCATTGGTTATGGTTTTTATAATTTTAGGTTTGCTGGCTTTATTGATGGTAGGTTTAAGAAAAATAGTGGAATTCTCTGCTATGAAAGTAGCAAAAGAGAAAAAAGTCATTACCACAGATCAAAAGTATATAAAAAAAGAGGAGAAGCTAATTATACCACCGGATGAGAAAAAGACAATTGTTTCCGAGCAAAGAGAAAACGAAGAAATAATTGCCATAATTTCTGCTGCTTTAGCAAACTTCCAGCATATGACTGTGAGGACTCAACCTATCAACGCTATTAGTATAAAAAGAATTATGTCTCAGACATTAAACCCCTGGTCAATTTCCGGAAGACAAAACATGATGACCGAAAGAATTTCTATTAGTGCCAGAAAAAAAGGAGGATTTTAAGATAATGAAACAATTTAAGATTAAAGTAAATGGAAAAGAATACCTGGTAGAAGTGGAGGAGATAAGCTCAGGTAACACTTTCCCAAGCATTACTCCAGTTACCAAAGTAGAACCAAAAGAAGTTAAAGAAGAATCCAGAAAAACAGAGACTGAACCGATGAAATCTGAGAATTATAAGACAGCTTCTATTAGTGCTGTGGAAGGCGAGGAGATTAAAGCTCCTATGCCTGGGAAAATTCTTAAAATAAATGTCTCAGAAGGGGATACAGTGAAAGATGGGGATACCGTTTTAATTCTGGAAGCAATGAAGATGGAGAATGAAATTATTTCTAATTCCAGTGGTAAAATAAAAAAGATAGCTGTTGCAGTAAATGATATGGTGGAAACCGATGATACTCTAATAATTATTGGATAGTAGCATCGTGAAAGGAGTAAAATTATGAATCTTATTCAATCTCTTTTTGAAATGACCAAAATATCAGGTTTTGCTGGTTTAAACCTGGAAAGCGTAATAATGTTAATAGTAGGGGGAATTCTGCTTTATTTTGCCATAGTAAAAAAATATGAACCATTATTACTGCTACCAATTGCCTTTGGTGCAATTCTGGTAAACCTACCTTTTACTGGATTAATGGAAGAGGGAGGCTTTTTAAATATACTTTCTTTTGGTATACGTCATGAACTATTTCCCATATTAATTTTTATGGGGATAGGTGCTATGACTGATTTTGGACCATTGTTAGCGAATCCGATAACCTTTATCTTAGGAGCAGCTGCCCAATTTGGTGTTTTTATTGCTGTCATCGGTGCAGTTTTAATAGGTTTTGATATAAGAGAGGCAGCGGCAATTGGTATAATCGGGGGTGCTGATGGGCCTACTTCAATTTATTTAGCTTCTAAGATGGCTCCGAAAATCTTAGGGGCAATTGCAGTTGCTGCCTATTCCTATATGTCTTTAGTGCCCTTAATCCAGCCTCCTATAATGAAGATGTTCACTACCAAGGAGCAGAGAAAAATTGTTATGAAACAATTGCGTCCAGTATCTAAAACAGAAAAAATTCTTTTTCCTATTATTTGTACTATCTTTGTCGGTTTAATATTACCAGCTACTGTTCCAATTATAGGTATTATGATGCTGGGTAATTTGTTCAGGGAAAGTATGGTGGTTAATCGTCTATCCAATACCACACAAAATGAGCTTATCAATATAGTTACTATTTTTCTGGGAACCTGCGTTGGAGCAACTATGCAGGCAGAATATTTTCTGACTGTCGAGACAATAAAGATTATTTCTTTAGGTTTAATTGCCTTCGCTTTTAGTACCTTCGGGGGAGTAATGTTCGGACAGCTATTATATAAAATATCCGGCGGTAAGATTAATCCTTTAATTGGAGCAGCCGGAGTATCTGCAGTACCTATGGCAGCCAGAGTTGCTCAAACAGTAGGTCAGCAGGCTAATCCCAGAAATTTTCTACTGATGCATGCTATGGGTCCTAATGTTGCCGGAGTAATTGGTACGGCAGTAGCGGCTGGAATTATGCTAACACTATTGCAATAAATTGAAATTAGCTAAGAAGCCTAAGATTTAAATTTAATCTTTAAAGTTTTAAGATATTTAAAGAAGGTACTATTGTGAATATATTTCTAATTTCAAAATTATGATTCTTGATCTTGTCTGAGTTAGAAATAAGTTTATTCTGCTTTAATATAGTAACCAATTAGCCAGGCCTAAATTGCAGGGAATTATTCTGACAGCTTACTAGCAATTATTTCTAAAAAGCTATATTACTTTATGAGTTGAAACTGGCTTAGTTGAAATATTCTATATTACCCCATCATCTTAATTAAAACCTGCTGTGAACATATGTTAAAATGGCAAGAGTTCGATTGTCAAATGATTAAATCTAATTTATAATTACGGCAGGCTTATTGGAATATGTTCCAATTAGGTATTATTATTTTTTCATAACCATAAAACTGCCTTCTTAAAAAGTGTTAATGATTAAATGAGATGTTTTGCCTAAAGATTAAAGATATACTGTTTTATTATTTTCTACCTTTAGCCTGAAATAAAAAGACAATATTTTTAGTCTATGTTACAATATGATTCGTATTGATAAAGGATAAGATTGAGGTAAAGTTTTATGAAAATAATTTATCATAATATGCTCTTTTTTTTAATTGCTCTTGCTCTTATTTTTTCTATTTTGACCGGTTTGCAACGTCATATATTAGAAAGTGATTATAAAACAATTGACATGGTAATGAGTTTGGATAAAGTAAGGGAATTAGCACTAAAAGAAGGAATAGATGAATTTGATTTACTTAATCAATTAAAAAACAGTGGAATTATTAGTATTGCCATTCAGGAAGATAATATTGAAACCTTGATGTTTCAGGGCAAAATAGCCTTTTGGGATTCAGGTGAGATAACAAAAATAAAATGGGTATTCGAGGATATTTTAATTGATAGAAGGGATGTTTTATGGGGTAAAAACATTTTAATTTGCCAGGATTACTCTCTTTTACTAAGAATCAAAGAGCATTTGCAGATTTATCTTGAAACAAATCAGATACAGGAACTATTAACGGGTAATGGTCAATATGGCTTAATAATTACTGGAGATAAAGAAGAATTACTTAAATTGGGATTAGGATTTTCAGAAGAAGACATTGAAATGGTTCAAAGCCCGGATTATAACGTTATTTTAAGACCAAAAAATTCACCAAGGATAAAAACA